>CANFCA010000045.1 GCA_947445045.1 Gallionellaceae bacterium | reverse complement strand
TTTCCTGAATCAAAAACAATCTTCAGCGATTCGGCGTGCCCAGTTTTGCCTGTCCTTACTTGCTCGTAATTCGCATCGGGCGTATTGCCGCCCGTGTAGCCGACTTCGGTAGCTAGCACACCGGGGATTTGTCGCACCAGTTCTTCCATGCCCCAAAAGCAGCCGCCTGCTAGGAAGGCAGTTTGTTGATTGATTGTATTCATTGTTGCTCCCTTCGACTTCACTGCGTTACGGTCAGGGCGAACGGGATTTCGCGTTTTTAACGCCGCTCTTTCTTCATCGCCTGCGCCGCTTCATGCTTGGCATCACGTTCCTTTTCGGTAGCGCGCTTGTCGTGTTGTTTTTTACCTTTGGCTAAACCGACTTCGAGTTTGACCCGTCCTGCTTTGAAATGCATATCCAGTGGCATGATGGTGTAGCCAGCGCGTTGCACTTTGATGAGAATTTTGTCGATTTCGTTTCTGTTCAATAACAGTTTTCGCGTGCGTATCGGGTCGGGATGGATGTGTGTAGAGGCACTGAGCAGCGGGCTGATGTGTGAGCCGAATAAGAATAATTCGTCGCCTTTAACTGTCACATAGGCTTCTTTTAGTTGCGCGCGTCCTGCACGGATAGCTTTAACTTCCCAGCCTTCCAGCATCAAGCCCGCTTCATATTTGTCTTCGATGAAGTATTCATGAAAGGCCTTTTTGTTTTGAATGATGCTCATCGCAGTTGAATTTAGGTGAGTTTTGTATAGTGTTCAGCTATTCTACCAGCCTTTGTATTTAAGGCTTTGGATAGCAATGGCTGTAGTGGAAAAATCCGTGTTAGTTGCGCACAGTGCAGAGCAGATGTTTAATCTGGTGGATCGGGTGGAAGATTACCCAAAATTTTTGCCTTGGTGCGGTGGTGCGAGCGTGAAAGAGTTGGATGGTTCAATCGTCCATGCGACGGTGCACATTGATTATCACCACCTCAAACAGCAATTCACTACTGAAAACGTGCGCACGCCGCCTCATAAAATCGACATAACATTGCAGGAAGGACCCTTTAAGCAATTGGATGGGCATTGGCGATTTATCCCTTTGAGTCCAACTGCCTGTAAAATAGAATTTCACTTGCACTATGAGTTTTCTAACAAATTGTTGGAAAAACTAGTCGGACCAGTGTTCCACTACATAGCCAACAGTTTTGTGGATGCCTTCATTCACCGCGCAGAAAAGGTTTATACAGAAATATGAACGACACAATCACAGTTGAAGTAGTTTATGCCCTAGCACAGCAACAGACTTTGCTGAAAGTTAAGTTGCCCGCTGAAAGCACCGCCACACAGGCGATACAGGCGAGTGGCATATTGGCTAAATTCCCTGAAATTGATCTCGCTATTAATAAGCTGGGTATCTTTGGCAAGCTCACCAAAGCTGATTCCGTGTTGCGTGACAAAGATCGCGTAGAGATTTATCGCCCTTTGATTGCCGATCCGAAAGAAGTGCGCCGCCAGCGCGCCGAAGAAGGCAAAGTGATGAAGAAGGGCGGCGGACTGGCTGCCGATACCTAATGTTAGATTACGATTTACATTGCCATTCAGTCTTTTCCGACGGCACATTAACCCCCACTGAACTGGTGAATCGCGCGGCTGAACGTGGCGTGAGAGTGATGGCCTTGACCGATCACGATGACGTGGCGGGGCTGGATGAAGCCCGTGCGGTCGCGACTCAGCATGGCATAACATTTATCAATGGTGTGGAAGTGTCCGTGTCATGGCGCAGCCACACACTGCATATTGTGGGTCTCGCCATCAACCCACACTTCCCCGCTTTGACTGAAGGTTTGCGCGGTGTGCGTAGTGGTCGCGGCGAACGCGCACAAAAAATGTCTGATGCCTTGGCGAAGGCGGGAATAGGTGGCATGTTGGCCGGAGCATATCAATACGCCAACAATCCCAATATGGTAGGCCGCGCCCACTTTGCTCGATACTTGGTTGAGTCGGGTCATTGCAAGGATATGAAGAGCGTTTTCAACCGTTATCTGGTGAAAGGTAAGCCGGGCTACGTGCCGCATCAATGGGCGACTTTGGACGATGCAATAGCTTGGATACGTGGCAGCGGTGGGGTGGCAGTGTTGGCGCATCCGGGGCGGTATATGTCAGGTCGCAACGGTATGGGCAAAAAAACCATGCATGAATTGTTGTCTGAATTTGTCGAGCTGGGCGGACAAGCGATTGAGGTAGTGACTGGCAGCCACACGCCAGAGCAATACGCCGAGTTTGCGCGCTACGCAGAGGAATTCAACTTGTTAGCTTCGTGTGGTTCAGATTTTCACGGGCCGGGTGAAAGTTATCGAGACATGGGCAGGTTGCCTGATTTTCCATTGAGCTGTAAACCCGTTTGGCATGCTTGGGAAAAGCCTGCCATAACGCAACTAAGTGAGCATTGATTTATGGCGCAATTTTTTACTATTTATCCTGACAACATCAACCTGCGCTTGATCAAACAAGCGACTGAGATGATGCGCAATGGCGGTATTGTGGTGTATCCCACCGATTCCGGTTACGCACTAGGCTGTCATTTGGATGATAAAAATGCGGTCACCCGCATTCGTCAAATTCGTCAACTAGATGAACAGCATTATTTGACTTTGATGTGTCGTGATTTGTCGGAAATTGCGCGCTTTGCAAAAATTGATAACGCGCAATTCCGATTGCTGAAAAGTAATACGCCGGGCAGCTACACCTTCATTTTTGAAGCGACTAAGGAAGTGCCGAAACGCTTGCAGCACGCCAAGCGCAGTACCATCGGCATCCGCATTCCTAATCATCCTGTGGCATTGGCGCTGTTGGAAGAATTGGGCGAGCCGATGTTGAGTTCGACGTTGATTTTACCCGATGTTGAATGGCCACTGCATGATGCCGAATTGATCCGTGAGCTATTGGAAAAGCACGTTGAATTGGTGATAGATGGTGGCGCAGTGGGGGTGGAATTTACTACTGTGATTGATTTAACCAGTGACACGCCCGTGTTGCTGCGGCAAGGTAAAGGCGACGTAAGTCCGTTTGGTATAAATGCGTAGAATCATGTTTGCTGTGTTGGCTTGCATATTCGCAAGCCAAATTTTTGCTGCTGAGTTGGACGGAGACATTCATCGTTCTGCCATGTTTCGTGCAGGTTTCGAGCAGCTCAAGTTACCTGAAAGTGAAACGTTGGGCATGTTGGGCGTGAATTACTTGGTAGAAACGTTACCGAATTTATTTGTTGGCGGCGCGGCTTATGGCGCACTTACTGGGCAACGCGGTGGATTTTTTACCGTAGGTGCTGAAGTCGCGTGGCATCAAAAATTACTCAAGCAATGGGAATGGGAAACAGGGCTGTATGCGGGAGGCGGAGGTGGGGGTGGCGCGACAGCCTTAGTGGGTGGTGGATTGATGTTGCGTCCGCATGCCGATTTATTGTGGAATTTTAGGGGTTATCGGGCGGGACTATCCGTATCGCAAGTGCGTTTTCCTTTTGGACAAATTTCCAGCAGACAGTTGGGTTTGGTATTTTCGGCGGATGCAAAATTTTCACAACTCAGTTCAGCTAGTTCTGGCGATGCCTTGAATGGCAAGCAACGCGGTGGGGTGGGTTTTGATCGCGTACATGCAGTTGTTGGCAGCTATCAAGGAAAGATATTTGCGCCGCAAGGTTCAAATAATAAAATTGGATTGGTCGGTTTTCGCATGGAGCAAATGCTCACGCCAACCCGCTTTTGGGGAATCGAAGCCGCAGGTGCCGCCAGTGGGGGTGCGGCTGGATACGCCGAATTCCTTGGCACAGCGGGCATTGAGACCCCCGTATTTAATGGCGTTGCGAGTATCGGTGCGCGGCTTGCAGCGGGGATGGGTGGTGGCGGATCAGTCTCGGTGGGCGGTGGTCAATTGTACAAAGTGGGCGGATACGCCACCGCTAACTTGAGCCGCGATATGCATCTTGCACTCGAAGGTGGCTATGCTTCCGCACCTGATGGTCGGTTTCGCGCACGCTACACCGCCGCTAATTTAACCATGGATTTAGATCATCCCTACTCGACTTCTGAGCAAACGAAAATCGATCAATACGAATGGCTGCTTGGAACGAATCGTTACATTGCAACCGCTCATATAGATGGCAGCGTGAGTGCGATGGATGTGGTGACGATGCGAGTGAATCGCTATATTGACGATACAATCTACCTGAGTGGTCAAGCTCAAAGCGCGTTTCATGGCCAAGAAGGCGGTTATTCTGTCGGCTTATTCGGCGCGGGTTTCCGGTCAGCCAAGTTGTTTGGTGGCGTATTGGCAGGCGCGGAAATGTTGATTGGCGCAGCAGGTGGCGGCGCAGTGGATAGCAGCGGTGGTGCGATTGTGTCGCCTAATTTTTTTGTTGATTGGGAGTTTAACGATTTGTTCGCACTACGTCTGAGTACAGGTCGTGTTAAGTCATTGCGCGGTGCGTTAAATAGCCAGACTGCCGAAGCAGCGATAAAATTTTCCTATGCAACAGCAAGCCGTTAAATGAGCGAATTAAATAAAAAGAAAGTCACATGCAAATCGAACAACTGATACAAACCGTTTCACTCGCAGCAATTCCCGTTCTGTTTGCGATCACCTTGCACGAAGCAGCGCATGGCTATGTTGCACGCCACTTTGGCGATATGACGGCGTATTCACAAGGGCGTATCAGCCTGAACCCGATTCGCCATATTGATCCTGTTGGCACGATCTTGCTACCATTAATGACTTTATGGCTTGGTGGCATTTTGTTTGGCTGGGCAAAGCCGGTGCCGGTAAATTTTAGTGCGTTACGCAATCCCAAGAAAGATATGTTATGGGTTGCACTTGCGGGTCCCGCTTCAAATTTGGTGATGGCGTTTGGTTGGGCGTTGCTCTATAAATTTGGCTGGTCATCCCCAGAGAGTTATTTTGCTGAGCCATTGATGGGCATGGCGATGTATGGAATTAAAATCAACGCAGTATTGATGGTGTTGAATTTATTGCCACTTCCCCCGCTTGACGGGGGGCGCGTGGCAGTGAGTTTATTGCCGCATCGTCAAGCTTACGAGTTGAGTAAAATAGAGCCGTATGGCATGTTCATCTTGATTTTCTTGGCGATTACGCCTGTGTTGGGTTGGATACTCTCGCCGTTGCTCGGATTATTTTTTGGTTTGCTGTCGTTTTTATTTGGAATCTAATTATGTTTGCTGATCTCGTGTTATCGGGTATGCGTCCTACGGGAAGTTTGCATTTGGGGCATTACCACGGGGTGTTGAAAAACTGGGTGCAGATGCAGCACGAATTCGAGTGTCTGTTTTTTGTTGCCGATTGGCACGCGCTGACTACGCATTACGACACGCCACAAGTCATCGAGCAAAGCGTTTGGGACATGGTGATTGATTGGCTGGCAGCGGGCGTTGATCCGGCTCATGCGACATTGTTTATTCAATCCAAAGTGCCGGAACATGCCGAATTACATTTGTTGTTGTCCATGATTACCCCGCTGGGTTGGTTAGAGCGCGTGCCAACCTATAAAGACCAGCAGGAAAAACTTAGCGAAAAAGATTTAAGCACGTATGGCTTTTTGGGTTATCCCTTGCTGCAGAGCGCGGACATTCTGATTTATCGCGCCACGCAAGTGCCCGTCGGTGAAGACCAAGTGCCGCACATCGAATTTACCCGCGAGATCGCACGTCGCTTCAATCACATCTATGGACGTGAAGTTGGCTTTGAAGAAAAAGCCGCCGCTGCTGTAAAAAAACTTGGCAGCAAAAAAGCCAAACTTTATAACGAGCTGCGTGACCGCTATCAAGAGCAGGGTGATGATGAAGCACTGGAGTCTGCCAAATCATTGTTGGATGAACAACAGAGCCTCAGTCACGGTGACCGTGAACGTCTATTCGGCTACCTAGAGGGCGGCGGAAAAATGATTTTGTCCGAGCCGCAAGCCATGCTCACAGCGGCTTCCAAGATGCCGGGTTTGGACGGACAAAAAATGTCCAAGTCATATAACAACACCATCACCTTGCGTGAAGATGAAGCCAGCTTGACGAAAAAAATTCGTACCATGCCGACCGACCCCGCGCGAATTCGTCGCACTGATGCGGGTAATCCAGACAAATGCCCCGTGTGGCAATTGCATCAAGTATATTCCAACGAGCAAACCAAACAATGGGCGATGCAAGGTTGCAAGAGCGCGGGCATCGGCTGTATCGAATGCAAGCAGCCAGTGATTGACGCGGTGCTGGAAGAGCAACGCCCGATGCGCGAACGCGCACAAGTCTATTTGGACGACCCAACGCTGGTGCGTAACATTATTGCCGATGGTTGTGAGAAAGCGCGCAAGCGTGCTGCCGAGACGATGCGTGATGTGCGTGAAGCGATGGGGCTGAGTTACACTTAAAATTCAACCACGTCGCTATGCAAGATTCCCAACTTCCTTTGATTCCTGTTGCGCGCATCCACGGCGAGCCGATGATGTCGCTGCCGTTGGATTTGTATATCCCGCCCGACGCGCTGGAGTTGGTGCTGGAAACGTTTCAAGGGCCGCTGGATTTATTGTTGTATTTAATCCGTAAGCACAACCTCGATGTGCTGGATATTCCCATGGCTGAGTTAACACGCCAATATATGGGCTATATCGAGCTCATGCAAAATAATCGTTTGGAGCTGGCGGCGGAATATTTGCTGATGGCGGCGGTATTGATTGAGATCAAATCGCGCATGTTGTTGCCGCGCCCGCCAAAAGTAAATGAAGAAAGTGGTGAAGATCCCCGTGCTGAATTGATGCGCCGTTTGTTGGAGTACGAGCAAATGAAACTCGCTGCACAACAACTTAACGTGCTGCCGCAAGCCGAACGTGATTTTGAAATTGTCCAAGTGTTGATTGAAAACAGCGTGCGCGAGCGTTTGCCGGATGTCAGCGTGGAGGATTTGCGTCAAGCTTGGTTAATCATTCTGGCACGCGCCAAGCAGAACAAACATCATAAAGTTCGCCGTGAACAATTGTCGGTTCGTGAGCAAATGACGCATATCTTGCGTTGTTTGAAAGGCGGAGAGTATGTTGAGTTCGGCTTGCTATTTGAAGTTGAAAGTGGTTTGCCAAAATTGGTGGTCACCTTCATTGCGGTACTTGAGTTAGCCAAAGAGTACTTAATAGAAATCCAACAAAGCGAAATTTTTGGGAGCATATATGTCCGAGCCAATCGAGCCATTACCGCAGAGTGAAGTAACGCCCCCCGTTCGTGCTGATGAAACAACTAGCCATTCGACTAGGTCTTCAAAAAACGTTGACCAAGTCGCTGGTTATGAGCTAGTCGAAGCATCCCTCGCAGAGGGCGCATCATTCGACACGCCAGCGAATGTCATTCATACCGATTTGTTTGATGGCACGATGAATCGCCACCAATTCAAACTTATTTTAGAAGCTGCACTGCTCACCGCTACAGAGCCGTTATCTATCGCCGAACTGAAGAAACTTAGTGACGTTTCGCTAGATACGAAGCAGATGGAAACGCTACTCGAAGAACTTGCACAAG
>CANFCA010000044.1 GCA_947445045.1 Gallionellaceae bacterium | reverse complement strand
CCGGAAAGATCAACCAGCGCGGCATCAATTCCATCCAAACTGGTGCCGGACATCACGCCGATGTAAAGCTCCGGGCGGTTCACTTGGCTAACGGGGTTAGGGAAACGCAGATTAAATCCGTTCGTGGTGAGTATTTTCCGTTCGCTCCTTCGATACACCGCGCAAGCGCGGCACTGATAAAAACAACTAGCCATTCGACTAAGCCAACAAGTTGGCAAGTCGCTGGTTATCAGGACGAACGGAAAATGTATCGAATCATGGTTTTCGGACTTAATCAGACCTTCCCTAACCCATTAGTACAAAACCTTCTATAGGAGCGAGCTTGCTCGCGAAGCACTTTCGCGAGCACAAGCCGTCATTTTCGGTGTGCTTAATCCTGTCTGAAAAGTTGGACTAAAGAAAATTTAAACCCTGCCGATATGTTTAAAGAGCATCAAATAATTGCCGTTGATGGGAGGCGAAATGAAAGTCGTAATAATTGATGATGCGCTAATCAATGTGACGTTGTTGCAGCACCTCGTGCTGAAGCTACCTGATTGTGAACCTGTATGTTTTGTCGATCCCTTAGTGGCGCTGGATTGGTGTTTGGCCAATGAGCCTGATTTGGTGATCGTGGACTACATGATGCCGGAAATGAGCGGGATTGAACTGGCTGAAAAATTCCGTGAAAAATATTCAGATATCCCAGTGTTGATGGTGACGGCCAACCATGAGACAGAGTTGCGACATCAGGCGTTGCAAAAGGGCGTGACTGATTTCCTGAATAAGCCGCTGGATAACATAGAGTTTTTGGCACGCGCTAAAAACATGTTGGCGTTGAGACAAAGCAATAAATATTTAGCTAATCGGGCAAGCTGGCTAGCTGAAGAAGTTCGTATGGCCACCGCGCAAATTGTCGAACAGGAGCGTGAAACAATTTTTTGTTTGGCAAAAGCCGCTGAATACCGTGATCCGGAAACAGGTGCGCACATCTTGCGCATGGCGCATTACTCCAAGCACATCGCGCAACACTTGGGCTTGTCTATCGGCCAGCAAAACTTGTTGTTGGCGGCGGCACCGATGCATGACATTGGTAAGGTGGGTACACCGGATGTGATTTTGTTGAAGCCGGGCAAACTCACCGACGAAGAATTTACCATCATGAAACAGCATGCCGAGATTGGTTATGAAGTGCTGAGAACCAGTAGCTCGCCTTTGCTTAAAGTGGCAGCAGAGATTGCCTACACGCATCACGAAAAATTTGATGGAAGCGGTTATCCGCGTGGCTTGGTTGGAAAGGCCATTCCGATATTCGGACGAATCGTAGCGGTGGCAGACGTGTTCGATGCATTGACTTCGGAACGCCCTTACAAACGCGCGTGGAGTGTTGAGCAGGCATCACAATTGTTGCGCGATGGATCCGGTAAGCATTTTGATCCCGCTTGCGTGGAGGCATTCTTTGCCGATTTTGAGCAGATATTACAAATCAAAAATCAATTCACCGATGAGGTGGATGAATTCAAACATTGTGCGGCCGCTTAGCCACGAATGAAACACATATCAATTAAGGAAATGCCGAATAAATCCGTTCGTGCTGAGTGTTTCCCGTTCACTCCTTCGATACACCGCGCTACGCGCGGCACCGATGGGGCTACTAAGTATTGGACTAAGACGCAAAGAAACTACGTCTAAGCCAATACTTATCAGGACGAACGGGAAATGTATCGAAGCATAGTTGGGACTTAGTCAGCGTTTTCTTAAAAATATAAATCAGGAGAGAATAGTTTATGCAAATCAATCAGATTAGTTGGTTCGATAAAAAAGGCTGGGAAACGATACCCAGCTTTTCCGCCGTTGCTGATGTTGTTTTAGTATTCGCTGATACGGATTACTTTAAAACTGCAGCGTGCTATCAGGAGTTGCGCGGCATGTTCCCGCAAGCCCGTATTTTGGGCTGCTCAACATCGGGCAATGTGCTGGGTGGCGAGATCAGTGATGAGGGGATGGTGGCAACCGTGGTCAAATTGGAGCGCGCTAAAGTTAAGTTGGCTCAGGCAGATATTGCACCCGATGTTTCCCCGAATGAGTTGGGTGTGAAGCTGATGGCGGAACTCACCGCTGCTGATTTGCGTCATGTCTTTGTCTTGTCTGATGGTTTGCAAATCAACGGTAGTGGCCTTTCGCAAGGATTGAATCAAGCAGGGTTTGCGATTACCGGTGGATTGGCGGGGGATGGCACACGTTTCGGCACAACGTGGGTGATGGCAGATGCGCCCGCTCGAACGGGTTGTGTCGCAGCGTTGGGATTTTACGGTGACGTAGTTATCAAAAGCGGCTGTTTTGCGGGATGGGAAGAGTTCGGTACAGAGCGGGTCGTGACCAAATCGGTGGGCAGTGTGGTGTATGAAATCGACGGTGAGCCTGCCTTGGATTTGTATAAAAGATATTTGGGTGATCAAGCCAATGAGCTCCCGATTAGCGGGCTGCGCTTCCCCTTGAGCATACAAGCAACCAAGCAGGATAGGGCATTGACCCGCACTTTAATGGCTGTGAACGAAGCAGAACGTAGCCTGACTTTTGCCGGTGATGTACCGCAAGGGTACCTTTGCAAATTGATGCTGACTAACTTGGATAGTTTGATCGACAGCGCGGGCTTGGCCGCCGAGGCCGCGCAGCCTGCCAGCCCGAGCACAGTGGGTTTGTGTTTGGTAGTCAGTTGTGTCGGCAGACGTTGGGTGATGGGTAAGTTGACTGAGGAGGAGTTGGATATCGTGCACGAAAAACTGGGCGATGCCACCTTAGTGAGCGGATTTTATTCTTATGGCGAATTAGCACCATTTAGCGATATTTTGCAGTGTCAGTTACATAATCAGACGATGACCTTGACCACTCTCTACGAATAGGCCTGTTATGCATCGCTTGCTTGAGCGGCAAATTTCCCGTCATTTTGGTAAGGATTTTTTGGCGGATGAAACGTTGCAATCATTTTTTAATGTCGTGGATAGTTACTATCACGATGTAGAGCGAGAGCATCGGCTGTTGCAAAATGCGCTGACCGTCAATACGCGCGAGTTGAATGCCGCAAATGAACACTTGCGTGCGCAGAATGCCGAGATGACGCGCACCTTATTGGATACGCTAAGTGATGGGGTCTATGCCACCAACGCTGAAGGTCAGATCACTTTTATGAATTCCGCAGCCGAACACGTGCTGGGTTGGAAAGAGCGCGAGTTGATCGGTAAATTGATGCATGAAAATGCTCAACAGCATTTGCCCGATGGTTCTCTGTATTTAGCAGAGCAGTTGCCGCAATTTCGTGTGATGAGAAGTGGCGAGCCAATTGAATGTCAAAGCCACTTTCCCGCTAAAAATGGAATTTTGATTCCGGTTGAGTGCCGATCAAGACCTATCATCCAAGAGGGTGTGATCATAGGTGCGTTGGTGTCGTTTCAAGATATGCGTCTGCGTCAGCAAACTGAAGATAATCTGCGCGTGGCGTATGAAAATCTTAGAGCAACATTGAGTGAATTGGAGTTTCAAAACTTCGCACTCGACCAGCACACCATCGTCAGTATCGCAGACTTGAGTGGCAATATCATTTATGCCAATAGTAAGTTTAGTGAGATCAGTCAATATAGCTCAGAGGAGTTACTGGGGAAAAATCATCGTATTTTGAATTCTGGTTATCACCCGCGTGAGTTTTTTACGCAAATGTGGCAGACGATTTCCAGCGGGCAGATATGGCAAGGAGAGATACGCAATCGCCGCAAGGATGGCAGTTATTACTGGGTAGTGTCCACTATTGTTCCATACAAGGATGGCTGGGGTAAACCGCAACGTTACATTTCTATCCGCAACGATATTACCGAACGCAAGCAAAATGAGCTTGCCATTAGAACAGCACAGGAGCGCCTGAACCTCGCGTTGGAAGGTTCTAATATGGCGTTGTGGGACTGGGATATTGTCCAAGATCAAGTGTATATGAGTGACCGTTGGTCATTGATGATGGGCGATGAGCAGAAAGAGATTACGGTTAGTTCTTCACAATTGCTGGATAAGGTTCATCCGCAAGATCAGTCAAATTTGGTTGCCAATCTTGAAGCCGCCCTCAAAGGCGACTCACTCATCTATTCAGCGGAATTTCGGGTAGCCCGTACTGATGGAGAATGGGCTTGGGTGCAAACTCATGGCAAGGTGGCAGAACGTGATGAGTCGGGTAACCCGCTGCGCATGACAGGAACGAACGAGGACATCTCCGAACGAAAACGGGCAGAGGATGCATTGTATAAATCCGAGGTGAAGCTGCGTACCTTGTATGACTCCACTAGTGATGCAGTCATGTTGCTCGATGACAAGGGATTTTTCGATTGCAACATTGCAGCGTTAAGCACTTTTGGTTGTCAGTCGAAAAAAGAATTCTGTAGCTATCATCCTGCACAACTATCGCCTGAGATACAGCCAGCGGGAATGGATTCAATGACCTTGGCTGGCCGACAAATTGACATTGCCATGAAAAATGGCAGTAACCGTTTCGAGTGGGTGCATCAGCGTGCGGATAATGCACAACGATTTGATGCGGAGGTATTGCTGAATACGATGTTTCTGGACGGTAAGACGGTGTTGCAAGCCACCGTGCGTGACATCACGCAGCGCAAGCAGGTAGAAGCGGCGTTACGCCATGCAAAAGAGGCTGCTGAGCAAGCAAGCAAGATCAAGAGTGATTTCCTGGCTAACATGAGTCATGAGATTCGTACGCCGATGAATGGCATTATCGGTATGACGGAGTTGGCACTGGATAGCGAGCTGTTACCTGAGCAGCGCGAGCACTTAGGCATGGTTAAATCCTCTGCCGATGCTTTGCTGCACATCATCAATGACATTTTGGATTTTTCCAAAATCGAATCCGGCAAGATGGATATTGAATCCATCGAATTTTCTTTACAGCACATGTTGCGTGACACGCTGAAAACCTTGGCGGTACGTGCGCAACAGAAAAAATTGGAATTGTTGTTGCGCATCGCGCCTGATGTGACGGACCGTTTGATGGGTGATCCGGGTCGAATGCGTCAAGTCATCATCAACTTGGTAGGCAATGCCATCAAGTTTACGGCTAAGGGCGAGGTGGTGGTGGATGTGCAGTGTGAGAAACACTTATCCGAGCATCAAGCAAGGCTGCGCTTTAGTGTGCGCGATACCGGCATCGGTATTCCCATCGAAAAGTTTCAGACGATTTTCGACTCGTTCTCACAAGCTGACACTTCAACCACGCGTAAATACGGCGGCACGGGTTTAGGCTTGACCATCTCAGCGCAATTGATTGAGTTGATGGGCGGCCATATCGGAGTAGAAAGCGAGCTGGGTAAGGGAAGCACCTTCCACTTTACTTTGGATATGCAGATCGTCGTGGGTAATGCCGCTGCCCAATATCGACTCACCGAGCAGGTTGCGGGGATGTCAGTTTTGGTGGTGGATGACAATGCAACCAATTGCACATTGCTGCATGAGATGTTGTGCCATTGGAAAATGCTGCCAACTATCGTGTCGAGTGGCGCGGAAGCATTGGCTGAGTTGGAGCGCGCCTCGGATAGCGGTCATCCTTATGCTTTAGCGATAGTGGATGTGGAGATGCCAGGCATGGATGGTTTTACTTTGGCGGAGCGAATTAATGAACATCCGGAACAAGTCAGAGCGACGGTGATGATGATTACCTCGCAAGGCGAGCGCGGCCATGCAGCACGGTGTCGCGAACTGGGTGTGGCGAGTTACTTACTTAAACCCGTGTCGCAGTCCGAGTTGCTAGATGCCATTATGTTGAGCGCATTGGGTATGCCTGTGCATCAGGATACGCCACTGATTACGCGGCATTCATTACGTGAGAATCGCAGCAAGTTAAGATTGCTGTTGGCAGAAGATAATTTGGTGAATCAATCATTGGCGATACGTTTGCTGGAAAAATTAGGTCATCAGGTTACCTTGGCGAACAATGGTGTTGAGGCGGTGCAACATTGGCAGGCAGGGCAGTTTGATGCCATCTTGATGGATGTCGATATGCCCGAAATGAATGGCTATGAAGCGACCGAGCGCATACGCAAATTAGAACAAGAAAAAGGGACGCACATTCCTATCGTGGCGATGACCGCTCATGCCATGCAGGGCGCGCGGGAAGAGTGCTTTAGTCACGGCATGGATGGCTACTTGACCAAGCCTATCGACACCGAGGAGTTGTGGCGCGCACTGGATAATTTGGCGAAAAGTGCCAAGTCAGAAACCAAAGCATCAACTAAAGCTGAAGTCAAAACTGAAGCAATCGTTGCAGCGCGATTAGCGGTGGCCGATTTCGATAAAGCGCGCCAATTCATGGATAACAGCCGTGAATTGTACGATGAGATTGTGAAATTATTTTTTACCGACACCGCGCCACACTTGCAAAATATTAAGGAAGGCTTGATTTCAGGGGATGTTAAATCGATACAACACAGCGCTCATACCATCAAGGGAATTGTGAGCATCTTTGCCGCAGAGCGATCAATCCAAGCGGCAGAAATGGTAGGAAAACTGGCGGAAGATAACAAATTGCAAGCGGCGGTGATTGAGTTGGAAGCCGCGCTGGATGAGCTAACTTTAGCGGTACAAGCGTATCGCTGGCGCTAGATTGGTGAATTGAAGTATGGTAATGCTGAATAAGTCCGTTCGCCCTGAGCTAGTCGAAGGGTATGCGATTTAACTCGTTGAACGATAAGTTCCGCCACTCATGGTTCGACAAGCTCTGATAAGACTACTAATTATTGACTAAGCATGATAACCCCATGCCAAGTCACTACTTAACCATGAACCGCGGAACTTAATCAGCGTTTCCCTAGCAAAATCCGTAATAGCCGTAGAAAACTCCTTCTATTTTCACCTTCGAATTACTGCACGCCATTGATAATGCCTGTGCGATGTGAGAGCCATTTTTGGTGCTCAGCGCAAAGGCAATCAAGAGGCGTGAATGGAAAATCTGCTGCAAACCCTGAAAAACCTGATGATGCGCGGTGATGTGCGCGGCTTGGCGGGGCCCCTTTTGATCGTGATGATTCTGGGCATGATGGTGCTACCGCTTCCGCCATTCCTGTTGGATATTCTGTTTACCTTCAATATCGCGGTTGCCATCATGGTACTGCTGGTTAGCATGAATACCACTCGCGCATTGGATTTCGCGGTGTTCCCCACGGTGTTGTTGATTACCACGTTGTTGCGGCTGTCGCTGAACGTGGCTTCAACACGCATCGTATTGCTGGAAGGTCACACAGGTCCCGATGCGGCAGGTAAGGTGATCGAGTCATTTGGTCATTTTTTGGTGGGGGGCAATTACGCGGTTGGTCTGGTAGTTTTTGCAATCTTGGTGGTCATCAATTTTGTGGTGATTACCAAAGGTGCGGGACGTATCGCCGAAGTGGGCGCACGTTTCACTTTGGATGCGATGCCGGGTAAGCAGATGGCAATTGATGCTGATTTGAATGCAGGGCTGATTGGTGAAGATGTGGCGCGTCAACGTCGAGCCGAGATTTCTCAAGAAGCCGATTTCTACGGCTCGATGGATGGCGCGAGTAAATTCGTGCGTGGTGACGCGGTAGCGGGCATCATT
>CANFCA010000043.1 GCA_947445045.1 Gallionellaceae bacterium | reverse complement strand
TACACCGTGGCTTTAATGCCCTGCTGCCACGCTGCTTCAGCGATCTGTTCCAAGCGCATCTTGGCATGACCTTGGGTGTAGCTGGTGTAGGTTTGCCATTGATATTGATTATCGATCAAAATCTCGGTGCCGTGATAACCGTAGGCGGTATAACGCACTTGCCCCCCCGATTTTTCCAAGCGATTGCGAATGGCTGCACTGCCTTCAATCAGGTGTTGAAAAGTGTTGGCGGTGACTTCGTTAAAGTTCATCATCATGACTTTACCTAAGTCACTAGTAAGCAAAGCGCTGGAAGAAAGATAACGCTCACCCCGACCCTTGTAAACACGATTAGCGACAGCTAAAAGAACTTTAACTTTAGGAAGGCCGCCCGCCATGGTGTGCGCAAAAAACGCGTTGCTGCCATCAGGAATCATGCCATCCAATTGGCTCATCACTTGCGCAACGGAATCTTTGAATCGATTGATTCCAACTGCACGACACCTCTCAATATGTGACCAGTCGAGCTTGTCATTTTGCCAGCTCTTGAGGCTCATATCGGCAAGTAAATCGTTGGGTGTAGGTGTACCTGCTGGCGCATCCAGATCGAAACCCGCCATCAGTGGCACGTTGATGATACGCCCGCCAAGATTGGCTTCGGCGGTGACAAGCTCTTCAGCAGTGAGTGCGCGCAAGGCGTTGTTTTCATCACGGCGACCCACCGTTACGCCGACGATAGTCATACCCGCGTTGCGTGCTTCATTGACTAAACCATTCGCATAACCTCGACCAAATAATTCGCCGAACAGTACGAACACATCGCCTTTGCGGAAGATGTTGGTCTGCGGAAGATTGCGTAAAGGGATAGGTGCTTGCATAAGAATGTTCCGTTTTATGAGTGATGCGAGTTTGACATTATGCCGCAGTGCATTGGCTGATGCTAATTAGCTGCGCGAGCTTGGCTTTTGCTGCGCCGCTAACGATGGTCTGAGAAGCCATATTTACGGCCTCTGCGAGCGTGTTAGTCAGCCCTGCCACATAAATCGCCGCGCCTGCATTGAGCAGCACAATGTCGCGTGCTGTGCCGGGTTGGTTGTCCAACACCGATAGCAACATGGTTTTCGCTTCGTCAACATTGGTAACGCGGATCGTGTCCAGCGATGCTTTCTGCAAACCGAAATCGGATGGTTGCACGGTGTACTCGATGATGTTGCCCTCTTTCAACTCGGCGATGCTTGTTGGTCCACTAATGGTAATTTCATCCATGCCATCAGTGCCATGCACCACCAACACATGACGGCTACCGAGGCGCTGCAATACCCGTGCTTGGATACCGACCAAGTCGGGATGAAATACGCCCATTACTTGATTGTCTGCACCGGCAGGATTGGTGAGTGGGCCCAATACGTTGAAAATGGTGCGCACGCCGAGTTCGCGGCGTACTGGCGCAGCGTGTTTCATCGCGCCGTGAAAGTTAGGCGCGAACATAAAGCCGATGCCGATCTCGTCGATGCTGTGGCCTACTTGTTCCGGTGTGAGATTGAGATTGACACCGAGTGCTTCCAGCACATCCGCTGAACCGCAGGTTGAAGACACTGAACGGCCGCCATGCTTGGCAACACGCGCTCCTGCCGCTGCCGCAACCAAGGCGCTGGCAGTGGAAATGTTGAAAGTGTGCGCCGCATCGCCGCCCGTACCGCAAGTGTCCACCAGATGTTCACGCTTGCTAACTGGCACTTTGCTAGAGAATTCGCGCATCACAAACGCGGCAGCGGAAATTTCTCCTATTGTTTCTTTTTTGACCCGCAAGCCAACCAAGATACCCGCGATCTGCGCAGCAGAAACTTCGCCGCTCATGATTTGGCGCATCAGCGATAGCATCTCATCGTAAAAAATTTCGCGTTGATCGATCAAACGTACCAGTGCTTGTTGCGGTGTGATCATGTTTATTTTTTTCCTTCCAGAAAATTCTTCAGTATGTCGTGCCCATGTTCAGTGAGGATGGATTCGGGATGGAACTGCACGCCATGCACAGCAAGCGTTTTGTGGCGTACCCCCATGATCTCGTTGTCGTCTGTCCATGCGGTGACTTCCAGACAATCTGGCAAAGAATCGCGCTCAATGACCAGTGAGTGATAACGTGTCGCAGTAAACGGATTGGGCAAGCCTGTGAATACACTATTGCTGTTGTGATGAATCAACGAGGTTTTGCCGTGCATCAAAGTTTTAGCATGAATAATTTTGCCGCCGAAGGCTTGTCCGATGCTCTGGTGACCGAGGCATACGCCAAGTAGCGGAATTTTTCCTGCGAAATGTTTGATGGTTGCGACAGACACGCCTGCTTCATTGGGTGTGCAAGGGCCAGGCGACACCACGATATGTTGTGGATTCAAGTTTGCAATTTGCTCAACGCTGATTTCATCGTTGCGTTTTACTAAAACATCCGCACCCAGCTCGGCTAAATACTGCACCAAGTTGTAGGTGAAGGAATCGTAGTTGTCGATCATTAGCAGCATAGTTTATGTGTACCTATTTCACTTCGTAGGATGGGTGAAGCGCAGCGATACCCATCAATTTATACCGTGGGGTAATGGGTATCGCTGCGCTTCACCCATCCTACAGTATTATATTTTTCGTATGATACTCAAAGCCACCGCTTCGGCAACCTCAATTCCATCCACCGCCGCAGATAATATTCCTCCCGCATAACCCGCACCTTCGCCCGTCGGGTACAGCCCTTTGGTATTGATGCTCTGATAATCATCCTTGTTGCGCTTGATGCGTATCGGTGACGAGGTGCGTGTCTCCACCCCGGTCAACACTGCGTCGGGTAAGTCGAATCCTTTGATCTGCTTGGCGAACGCTGGCAGTGCTTCACGTATCGCGGTGATGGCGTAATCGGGCAATGCGGTAGCAAGGTCGGTGAGATGCACGCCGGGTGTGTATGACGGCAACACTTCGCCGAATTTTGTGGAAGCTTTCCCTGCCAAAAAATCTCCTACCAGTTGTCCCGGTGCTTGATACGTGCTGCCGCCTAATTCAAAAGCGCGTGATTCCCAGCTTCGTTGGAACTCTACGCCAGCTAACGGATTGCCGGGGTAGTCCACTTCAGGGGTGATGCCCACCACGATTCCCGCGTTGGCGTTGCGTTCGTTGCGCGAATACTGGCTCATGCCATTGGTCACCACGCGTCCAAGCTCGGAAGTCGCCGCCACCACCGTGCCGCCCGGACACATGCAAAAGCTATATACAGAGCGGCCATTGCTGGCGTGATGCACCAGCTTGTAATCCGCCGCGCCCAATTGTGGATTGCCCGCGTTTCCACCGTAGCGCGCGCGGTCGATCAACGCTTGCGGATGCTCAATGCGAAAGCCGATGGAGAAAGGCTTGGCTTCAATATAAATGCCGCGTTTATGGATCATCTCGAACGTGTCGCGTGCGCTGTGTCCAACAGCCAACACCAAATGAGTTGTGGCAATGCGTTCGCCACTGGCAAGTACCACACCACTCACCGCACCCGCTTCAACCTCTATGTCATCCACGCGGCTTTCAAAACGAATTTCGCCGCCTAGCGATTGAATAGTGGCGCGCATTTTTTCCACCATACCGACTAACTTGAACGTACCGATATGCGGATGGCTTTCATACAAAATTTCTGGCGGCGCGCCAGCTTTGACAAATTCATCCAACACTTTTCTGCCCAGATAGCGCGGGTCTTTAATCTGGCTATACAGCTTGCCGTCGGAGAATGTCCCCGCTCCACCCTCACCAAATTGCACATTGGATTCCGGGTTGAGCACGCCTTGCCGCCACAGTCCGAAAGTATCCTTGGTGCGATCGCGAACCGCCTTGCCGCGTTCCAAAATCAGCGGACGAAACCCCATTTGTGCCAATAATAATCCAGCGAATAAACCCGCAGGACCTAAGCCGATAACGATAGGACGCAAGGATAAATTTTGCGGTGCTTGAGCGATGAAATGGTAGCTGGTGTCGGGTGAAATAGTGAGATGTGAGTCACTTTTGCAGCGCGCTAAAATCACCGCTTCATCGCGTACTTCAACATCAAGTGTGTAGGTAAACAGAATAGCGCGTGGCTTGCGCGCATCTACCCCGCGCTTGAACACGACATGTCTGATTAGCTCATCTTCAGCGATGTTCAGCCGTTTGAGAATTGCAGCGTTGAGTTCGATTTCGCTATGCGAGAGCGGCAGTTTTATTTCGGTTAAACGTAACATGTATTTATTTTCGTGGGGCGGATGAGCAGCGCATTATGTATTAGCTCGGTAGGAAAATTTCTGCTTCCATAAATGTCACTGCGTAGCCACTCAACGTTACTCGATCACCATTGAGCTCGCATCGAATATCACCGCCACGTTTGGAAATTTGCCGCGCGCTCAAAATAGATTTATTTAGACTTTTCGCCCAGTAAGGTGTTAGCGCACAATGGGTAGAGCCCGTCACAGGGTCTTCTGGAATGCCGAATTTTGGTGCGAAAAAGCGGCTTACAAAGTCCACATTACGACCTCTTGCAGTTACGCATACGCCTCGCAAATTCAGTTCCGCCAGCTTGGCAAAATCGGGCTGAATAGAACGCACAATTTCTTCACTATCGACAACCACAAAGTAATCATCCGCAGTAAAAACTTCACCGATTTTCACGCCAAGCCCAGCAAGCAAGGCGGCAGGCGGCGCGCATGGTTCGGCCCGCGCAGCGGGAAAGTCCATGGCTAACATCGAGCCATTTCGCGTTACATTCAAAATGCCGCTGCGTGTTTCAAAAGCAATGCTAGCTTGGGCATAGCCCAAAATTTCAAACAGGACATGCGCCGTCGCCAAAGTGGCATGACCACACAGATTCACTTCAGCAACGGGTGTGAACCAGCGCAAATGAAAGCCATTTTTCGTGGACACAAAAAACGCAGTTTCGGAAAGATTATTCTCGGCGGCAATCGCTTGCAACAGAACATCTGCCAACCATGTATCAAGCGGGCAAACCGCAGCGGGGTTGCCTCCGAAAATTTGCGTTGTGAATGCATCGATTTGGTATTGCTTTATTTTCATTATTAACTTTGGCAATGCGCTACAACACTTTGAAAGTTAATTTCAGTTTTTCAGCTGCCGAGCAAAGTCGTTTGTCTCGTGTCCAGAGTTGCGCAGTTCCATCCAGCACAGCTGCTGCAAGTAGGTGGACATCGACATAGCCTATCCCTTGTCCCATCAGTTTGTGTCGCTCAATAAAAAATAGAACTTCGCTGTCGGTGGCGACATGCACTGTCAGTAACGGATCGCCCGTTCGCAGATGATCTATCCAAACGGAGGTGTCAACTAGGATCATGCCAGATCGGATTGGTGTCTGGGCGTGGCTTGTAATTGCGGCTCAGTGCCGCCCAAGAGAGCCAGATGTCGTGCGCTCTCTCGTTCAATCAATGCCCTAAGCCCTTCTTGTACTAACGCAGCTTTTTCTTTTAACCCGCTTACGCGTTGCGCCTTAGCGAAAAGTTCGTCTTCAATAGTCAGCGTGGCTCTCATCAAAACTCCTTTGGTGAAAATGGAATGCCTTTGTTATACATTTGATGCGTTTAATAACATGTTTATGCGCTGTATAGCAAGGCGGCCTGTTAGCGATGCGGCTGAACATCCAGCCCTTCCAGCACCATCTCCGCAGCACGCAGCACTGCTCGCGCTTTGTTTTGGGTTTCTGTCCATTCGCTGTCGGGGTTGGAATCGGCGACGATTCCTGCGCCGGCTTGTGCATAGAGCACGTGGTTTTTAACTACAGCGGTGCGCAATGCAATCGCTAAATCCATATCGCCGTTAAAGCCGAGGTAGCCGACTGCACCTGCGTAGATGCCGCGTTTGCTGGGTTCCAGCTCGTCGATGATTTCCATCGCGCGCACTTTTGCCGCGCCGCTGACTGTCCCCGCAGGGAAGGTGGCTTTGAGTACATCCATCGCATTCAAGCCGTGCTTGAGTGTGGCCTCGACGTTGGAGACGATGTGCATGACGTGCGAGTAGCGTTCGATGATCATTTTTTCGGTGAGATTCACCGTGCCGTTTTGCGCGACGCGTCCGATGTCGTTACGACCTAGGTCGATCAGCATCAGGTGTTCGGCCAACTCTTTCGGGTCTGCTAATAATTCTTCGGCAAGTGCGACATCTTGTTGCACTGATTTTCCGCGTGGGCGTGTTCCGGCGATGGGGCGCACCGTGACGGCATCCCCTTCGAGGCGCACTAGAATTTCCGGTGATGCCCCCACGACATGGTGATCGCCCATGTCGTAATAAAACATGTATGGCGAAGGATTGACGCTGCGTAGCGCGCGATACAGTGACAGCGGTTCGGCAGGGAAAGGCTGCGCCATGCGTTGCGACAACACTACTTGCATGATGTCGCCATCAAAAATGTATTGCTTGGCTTTTTCAACAGCAGCCTTGAATGCAGCTTCGCCAAATTCGGATTTCGCCTCAACGTGTGGCGAGGGCGGCGCGTAAGGTATCGCGACTGGCAAGTGCAACATGCCAACGAGTTCACGTAAACGTTCACGGGCAATTTGATACGCGTCCAGCTGTGCTGGATCGGCATACACGATGAAGCTGAGTTTGCCAGAAAGATTGTCGATCACTGCGAGTTGTTCGGTGAGCATCAACAAAATATCCGGCGTACCAATGGCATCGGGTTTTTGCACTTTAGCCAAACGCGGCTCGATATAACGTATCGTTTCGTAGCCGAAATAACCTGCCAGTCCGCCGGTAAAGCGTGGCATGTTAGGAAGCGGCGCAGGCTTGAAGCGCGCTTGATAGTCGCGAATATAATCCAGCGGATTGTCGATGTTCTGTGTGGTTTCGTGCGCACCTTCGGTAAGTGTCACTTGCTTGCCACGCACCGTGATACGGGTGTTGGCAGGCAGACCGATGAAGGAATACCGCCCGAAGCGTTCGCCGCCTTGGACGGATTCCAGCAGGTATGAAAAGGGTTTATTGGCAAGCTTGAGGTACAGCGACAGCGGTGTATCGAGATCGGCAAAAGTTTCGACGACCAGCGGAATGCGGTTGTAGCCTTGCTTGGCGAGTACGTGAAATTCTTGTTCGGTGATAGGGGACAGCATGAAAACCTCCTTGGTGTTGTAGGTCGGATGAGCGGTTTTATCGCGTTATCCGACGGGTGTGCGTAAGAGTGTCGGATAACGCCTACGGCTCATCCGACCTACAATTACATCAACACCATCGCCAACAATTTGAATGAAACAGGAGGCTGCCCATTTTTTATACGCGCTTAATTAACGGCATCGCCGCTGGTAAGTTTGCAATTACGGCATCTTGATCCAGTGTCTCCACTGGCTCGCCGTGATTGTACCCATAAGGTACGCAGAACACCGGGCAACCTGCTGCGCGAGCAGCCAATGTGTCACTCAGCGAGTCGCCAATCAACAATAATTGTTTGATAGGCACACCAAAGAATTTTGCCGCATGCAGTAAAGGCATCGGATGTGGTTTCTTTTCCGGCAGTGAGTCACCCGCTAACGTTATTTCGAAATACTTTGCCAACCCGATACCTGCGAGCAGCGGTGTAGTGTAACGCTCGACTTTGTTGGTGATGCAACCCAAGCGGAAGCCTGCTGCTTTCATGGCATCCAGGCCTTCGATTACACCGTCGAATGTTTTACTTTCGAGCAATAACTCGGTGTAGTGTTTTT
>CANFCA010000042.1 GCA_947445045.1 Gallionellaceae bacterium | reverse complement strand
TCGGTGGCGCGGGTTATGTTGCATTGTTCGAGATTGAGAACGATTCAACTGTCACCATACTCGCAGTTCGACATCAGCGCGAAGAGGATTACCATTAGTGCAAAGTCTTCTTACTCCGCTCGCCCTGAGCTTGTCGAAGGGTGAACAGTGCCAGTGATTACTATAGACTTATATCCGATCATGGTTCGACAAGCTCACCACGAACGGATTAGTAACATTCGTTTAATAGCAATTCATCCTTACTCAAACTAATACAGGAATCAACATGACCGCTTTACCTAAATGTCCAAAATGCAGTTCAGAATTTACCTACGAAGACGGCAACAACTACGTCTGCCCCGAATGCGCGCACGAGTGGCCTAAAAATGCGCCCGTTGCCAGCGGTGAACAAGCGCGCGTTTATAAAGATGCGTTTGGCAATGTGCTGATTGATGGCGATTCGGTGACGGTGATCAAAGATTTGAAAATCAAAGGTTCGTCCTCGGTGGTGAAGGTGGGCACGAAGGTGAAGAACATCCGCTTGGTGGATGGCGACCATGATATTGATTGCAAGATCGACGGCATCGGCGCGATGCAATTGAAAACCGAGTTCGTGAAAAAAGCCTGAGCTCGCGTAGGGTACAATCATTTCACTTGCCACAGAGCTGAGAATGCCGACAGCAATTCCTTTATGCGCGAATTGTTAATTCCCGTCGTGTCCCATGCTCGCAAAGGTCTATTGCAGAGATTCCTTAATTACACTGCCGTAAGCTTCGCATATTCCAAGGCCAACCACTTCACACCCGCTCGGCGAAAGTTAACTTGCACGCGCGCGTCTGCGCCGTTGCCTTCAAGATTCACAATCACCCCTTCACCAAACTTGGCATGGGTAACCGACTGCCCGCTGCGCCAACCGCTAGAACTCAAAGCGGGACGTGGTACAGAGGCTAGGCTACTCATCGCAGCTCCGCCTACTGAAAATGGCGCAGCTTGATTCGGAACCGCATAACCAAACGACGCAAACGAATTGCGTTTAGCAATCTTTGGCGACAGCCAATGCAATAAATTTTCCGGCAATTCGTTCAAAAAACTGGATGCCATGCCGTAGCTCACTTGACCATGCAGCATACGGCTTTGCGCAAAACTCATGTACAGCCTGCGCCGCGCGCGGGTGATTGCCACATACATCAGGCGACGCTCTTCATCCATACCGCCATCTTCGCGCTGACTGTTTTGATGCGGAAACAATCCTTCTTCAAGGCCCGTAATAAACACGGTGTGAAACTCCAGCCCTTTGGCGGCATGTACCGTCATCAAATGCAGCGCATCATCCTGATCACCTGCCTGATGTTCACCCGCCTCCAACGAAGCGTGTGTCAGAAATGAAGTCAGACTATCATCTTCATTTTCATGCACGAACAAGGTTGCGGCAGTGACCAACTCATTCAGATTCTCCAAGCGTTCTTCCGCCTCGCGCTTCTTCGCAGGGGAGGTTAATTCGTTGGTGTAGTTCGCCAGCAAGCCGCTGTGTTCCAGCACATGATCCATAATCTCAGGGAGTGGTAACTCACGCGTCGCGCTACGCAATGCTTCGATGAGTGCCACGAATGCAGAGACTTTTCCGCCTGCTCGCGCTGCGGCATCAAACAGCGTCGTGTTATTTATCTTTGCCGACTCTTGTAACTGCTCAATGCTGCGCGCACCGATGCCGCGTGTTGGAAAATTGATAATACGCAACAACGCATTGTCATCATCGGTGTTTTCCATCAAGCGCAAATAAGCAAGCGCATGCTTGATTTCCTGACGTTCAAAAAAGCGCAATCCGCCATACACCCGATACGACAATCCAGCGGAAACCAGCGCATGTTCCAGCACGCGGGATTGCGCATTGGAACGATACAGCAACGCAATCTCTTTGAGGTTGATGCCATCACATTTGAGCTGCTGAATTTCTTCAGTGATGAATTTGGCTTCTTCTACGTCAGTCGGTGCTTCATAGACACGCAATGGCTCGCCGCCATTTTCTGAAGTCCACAAATTCTTACCAAGACGGTTGCGGTTGTTGCTAATCAGCGCGTTGGCGGCATCGAGAATGTTGCCGTGCGAACGGTAGTTTTGCTCCAACTTAATCACTGCTTCAACATGGAAGTCCCGCGTCAGCTCCTGCATGTTGCCGACATTCGCCCCGCGAAACGCGTAGATGGATTGGTCATCATCGCCTACTGCGAACAGTGCGTTATTGCTTCCCGCCAACAGCTTCAACCATTGGTATTGCAGCTTGTTAGTGTCCTGAAATTCATCCACCAAAATGTGCTTGAAACGCTCCTGATAATGCTCACGAATAGAGGCATTGCGCGACAATAATTCGTAACAGCGCAACAACAACTCGGAAAAATCCACCACGCCTTCACGCTGACATTGCGCATCGTATTCAGCAAAGATTTCTACTTTTTTTCGTGTGTAAGGATCGTAAGCTTCGACCTCATGCGCGCGCAGCCCCTGCTCTTTACTGCCACTAATGAAGTTTTGCACGTCGCGCGGAATGAATTTTTCATCATCCACATTCATCGCTTTCATCAGACGCTTGATAGCTGATAGCTGGTCACCGCTGTCCAAAATTTGAAACGTCTGCGGCAAATTTGCCTCACGAAAATGCGCGCGCAACATACGGTTGCACAATCCATGAAATGTACCTGCCCACATCCCGCGTGTGTTAATCGGCAGCATCGCCGACAAACGCGTGAGCATTTCTTTGGAGGCTTTATTGGTAAATGTCACCGCCAACAAGCCATGCGGACTGACCGCACCTGTACTCACCAAATAAGCGATGCGCGTAGTCAGCACGCGTGTCTTACCGCTCCCCGCTCCCGCCAAAATCAAAGCTGACTGTTGAGGGAGCGTGACAGCTTGTAGTTGTGGCGCATTGAGGCCTTGCAGAAGATTCATCTTGTTTCCAAATGAAACGGGGAATCAGGCTTAACCTGATTCCCCGCTATGTTAATGCGCGATTTTTTACTTCCGCATGTTCTCAATCATTTCGTGCATCATGGGTGCAAGGATAATTTCCATTGTGTGGCTCATTTTGCCGCCGGGTACAACCAAGGTGTTGGCGCGAGACATGAAAGAATTAGGAATCATGCTGAGCATGTATGGGAAATCGAAGCCCTTCGGATCACGAAAACGACACACCACAAAGCTTTCGTCAGGCGTTGGAATATCACGTGCGATAAAAGGATTTGAGGTATCAACTGTCGCTACGCGCTGAAAGTTGATATGCGTGCGCGAAAATTGTGGCGTGATGTATTTGATGTAATCCGGCATACGACGCAGGATGGTATCAACCGTCGCCTCTGCTGAATAGCCACGCTCGGCCTTGTCACGGTGAATCTTTTGTATCCACTCCAAGTTCACTACGGGCACTACGCCAATACCCAAATCCACATACTTTGCAGCATCGTGTTGGTCATTTTTTGCCAAGCCATGCAGGCCTTCGTAAAAAAGCAGATCAGAATCTTTTTCAATGTCTTCCCAAGGTGTAAATACGCCTGGAGTCAGATTTGTCAGTCCAAAGTGTTTATTGTGTTCTATGGCTTCTGCCTCGCTATGTACATAGTAGCGACGCTGGCACATACCTGTTTCGCCGTATTGTTTGAACATGCCTTCGATTTTGTCGAAGTGATTTGCTTCTGGGCCAAAATGGCTGAACGTATTGTTGCCGTTTTTTGCCGCTTCAGCAGATGCCGCGCGAAACGCCATACGATCTAAGCTGTGCAGGCTGTCGCCTTCGATCACCGCTGCGTGAATTTTTTCACGACGAAAAATGTTTTCAAACGCGCGCTTAGCGGTAGTCGTGCCAGCACCAGACGAGCCAGTAATGGCAATCACGGGGTGTTTACGGGACATGGTTACTCTCCTGAATAGTATCAATAAAAATTTTGGTATAGGATTCTAGCAGAACTTCGCCAGAAAAGAGCTTCTTGAAAGCGATGCCGTTATAATGCGCCATTCACTTAATAAGCAAGCCAACACCTCACCATGCAAGCCAACTATTCACCCAAAGACATCGAAGCAGCCGCCCAATTACAGTGGGAAGCAGACCAAGTTTTTCGCGCCTCTGACACCAGCGACAAACCCAAATACTATTGCCTATCGATGTTCCCTTATCCATCCGGCAAGCTGCACATGGGTCACGTGCGCAACTACACTATCGGCGATGTATTGAGCCGCTATCACCGCATGAAGGGCTTTAACGTGATGCAGCCGATGGGCTGGGACGCGTTTGGCTTGCCTGCGGAAAACGCTGCGATGGCAAACAACGTTCCGCCCGCTGCATGGACGTATTCCAACATCGAATACATGAAGCAACAATTGAAAAGCTTGGGCTTGGGTATCGACTGGTCGCGCGAGGTGAAAACCTGCACACCGGAATACTACCGTTGGGAGCAATGGCTGTTCACCCGTTTATTTGAGAAGGGTGTTATCTACAAAAAAACCTCCTCAGTTAACTGGGATCCCGTGGACAACACTGTGCTCGCCAATGAACAGGTCATCGATGGACGCGGTTGGCGTAGTGGTGCGCTGGTGGAAAAGCGTGACATCCCGATGTATTTTTTCCGCATCACGCAATACGCCGATGAATTATTGAAAGACCTCGATACCCTCGACGGCTGGCCAGAGCAAGTGAAAACCATGCAGGCCAACTGGATCGGCAAAAGCTACGGCTGCGATGTACATTTCCCTTACGACCAAGCCAGCATGGGCACGGATGGCGTGCTCAAGGTTTACACCACCCGCCCCGATACGCTGATGGGCGCGACTTACGTTGCGGTAGCTGCCGAACATCCGTTGGCGACTCAAGCAGCCGCAAACAATCCCGCGCTCGCTGACTTCATCGCCGAATGTAAACGTGGCGGCACGGCGGAAGCTGACATGGCGACCATGGAGAAGAAAGGCATGAACACGGGACTGTTCGTAACGCATCCGCTCAACGGCGAAAAGCTTCCTGTTTGGGTCGCCAACTATGTGCTGATGGGCTATGGCGAAGGCGCGGTGATGGCTGTGCCAGCGCATGATGAGCGGGATTTTGAGTTTGCGAAGAAATACAATTTGCCAATAAAACAGGTTATCAAACCAGGCATCTCCTTAGAAGTAGAGCAGTATCTTCGGCGACCAGATGTTAAAGAAGACCAAAAAAACACCCTTACAAAGAGTTTTATTTACTCTGACTTCACATCTGAACGATGGGATGCTTGGTATGGGCATAAAGATGGCACCTGTATTAATTCTGGAAAATACGATGGCCTTCGTTACAGTCAAGCTATAGATGCTATCGCCACCGACCTCGCTGCAAAAAGTTTAGGCGAGAAGAAAGTGCAGTTCCGTCTGCGCGATTGGGGCATCTCACGCCAACGTTATTGGGGTTGCCCAATCCCGATCATCCATTGCGCAACCTGTGGCGACATACCTGTGCCGGATGACCAGTTGCCAGTGGTACTGCCAGAGAACGTCACTATTACCGGCGCAGGTTCACCGTTGGCGAAGATGCCGGAATTCTACGAATGCAGTTGCCCCAAGTGCGGTGGCAAAGCGCGTCGTGAGACCGACACCATGGATACCTTCGTGGAATCGTCTTGGTATTACGCCCGTTACACCAGCCCACAATGCACCACGGGTATGGTCGATAAGGCAGCGGCACAAAAATGGTTGCCCGTAGATCAATACATTGGCGGCATCGAACACGCGATTCTGCATCTGCTGTACGCACGATTTTTTCACAAGCTGATGCGTGACGAAGGGCTGTTTGGTGGTACGCCACGCGTGTTCCCTCACCCCAACCCTCTCCCAGAGGGCGAGGGGGCAACCGTCGCGCTGCGCGCATTTAATCCCTTGGATGAGCCGTTCAAAAATCTACTCACACAAGGCATGGTCATCGCACCGACCTTCTATCGTGATGGTGAAAACGGCAAGAAACTGTGGATCAATCCTGCCGATGTCGATGTCGAGACCGACGCGAAAGGTCGCGCGATTGGTGCAAAGCTTAAGACCGACGGGCAACCTGTTATCATCGGCGGCACAGAAAAAATGTCGAAGTCAAAAAACAACGGCGTTGATCCTCAAGCCATCATCGACCAATACGGCGCAGATACGGCACGACTGTTCATGATGTTCGCCGCCCCGCCCGATCAGCAGTTGGAATGGTCGGATAGTGGTGTAGAAGGCGCATTCCGATTCCTCAAGCGAGTGTGGAAAGCCACGCATGACCATGCTGAAAATGGTGTGGTTACTGCCTTCCAGAGCGGCGAACTCAGCCCCGCCAGCACCGCACTGCGCCTGCAATTGCATCAAGCAATTCAAAAAGTGGACGATGATATTGGTCGGCGCAAAACTTTTAACACCGCTATCGCGGTCAATATGGAGCTGCTTAATTCATTGGTAAAGTTCGACGAACAAAGCCCCGTTGCACGTAGCTTGGTTCAAGAAGTTTTAGAAGCCATCGCGCTGATGCTCAATCCCATTACCCCGCATTTGTCTCAAGCACTGTGGGCAGTGCTACGTCCGAATGGCGACATTCTTAACGAAGCTTTTCCACGCGTGGATGCAAGCGCGTTAGTGCAAAGTGAAATTGAGTTGGTGATTCAAGTAAACGGCAAGTTGCGCGGCAATCTGCGTGTAGCGAAAGACACCGACAAAGCCACATTGGAGCAACTCGCACTGGCTCACGAGGCCGTGCAAAAGTTGCTCGCGGGTGGCGCGGCTAAGAAGGTGATTGTCGTGCCGGGACGCTTGATTAACGTGGTGATTTGATGAACCCTCCAAAAATTCGTCATTCCCGCGAAAGCGGGAATCCAGTTAATCAAAGTAGCCCTTGCATCGCAAGGACAAACGCCAAAGGCATATTGTATAAAATCGCTGGATTCCCGCTTTCGCGGGAATGACGATATTTGAATGATTTGTAACATCCGAAAGATCATGGCAACCAAACGTGCATTTTTATTTTTCGCAACACTGCTCCTTACCGCTTGCGGCTTCCATTTGCGCGGGCAGGTCGGTATGCCGTTTCAATCCATCTATCTAATCGCGCCCAACCTTAATTCGCCTTTCGTCAACGAGCTGCGCCGCAATTTAGTTGCGAATAAAGTGTCGTTGGCTAGCGGAGCGGAGCAACCCGATGTGGTGTTAAACATCGTTTCTGAAAATACCGAGAAGCAAGTTTTATCACTGGGAGGTGATGGCCGCGTGAACGAATATCGCTTGATTTACCGCGTGTCTTTGCGCGCCTACAATCAGCAACAAGAGTGGATACCCGCTGAGGACATGTCACTACGCCGAGATTTTTCTTACGACGATACGCAAATTCTCGCCAAAGAAGCCGAAGAAACTTTGCTTTACCAAAGCATGCGTACAGACATGGTTCAGCAGATTGTGCGCCGCTTGAGCCGCGCAAAACCAACTCCAACTCTTACCCAATGAATCTCAATAGCGAAGACCTACCGCGCCACCTCAGCTCAGGGCTGAAGCCGCTCTATGTCGTTTATGGTGACGCATTGTTATTGGCGATTGAGGCGGGTGACAGTATCCGTGCAGCGGCGCGGGCAGCGGGATACAGCGAACGCGAAACCTTCATCGCCGAGCAGCATTTCAAGTGGGCAGAGTTGAAAAACAGTACGCAAAGCCTGTCGTTGTTCGCGGATAAAAAAGT
>CANFCA010000041.1 GCA_947445045.1 Gallionellaceae bacterium | reverse complement strand
CATCATTTTTGTTGGGCGACTATCAAGTAAGCGGCGCGTGTAGGGATGTTGTGGCTGAGAAAATAATGCCTCAGTTGCTTCGAGTTCAACGATACGCCCTGACTGCATCACGCCAACCCAATCCGCAAACCGCCTTACCAAATTAAGATCATGCGTAATCAGCAAAATCGCCATGCCGTACTCGCGCTGCAACTCTTCCAACAGCTCGATAATTTGCGCGCGTATGGTGACATCCAAGGCGGTGGTTGGCTCATCGGCAATCAACAATTTGGGGCGGCACGCCAACGCCATCGCTATCATCGCGCGTTGCCGTTGCCCACCGGAAAGTTCATGCGGATAACTGGAGAAACGTCGCGCTGCTTCGGTAATACCCGTTCGCGCCAGCAGCGCGATAGCACGCTCGCATGCCAATGAATACGCCATACCTTCATGTAGCGACAATACTTCGGTAATCTGTTCACCGATGCGCATCAGTGGATTGAGCGCGGTCATCGGCTCTTGGAAAATCATGGCGATGTCTTTGCCGCGTATGCCACGCAAACGTCGTTCGCTGGCACTCACCAAATTCTCACCTTCAAACAACACATCACCACTGGAGCGTACATGTGCAACGAGACGCAGCAAGGAGAGCGCTGTGACACTTTTCCCCGAACCCGATTCACCGACCAAAGCAAACTTCTCACCGGCTGCGATGCTAAATGAAATGTCATCAACTGCGCGGGGTGCATCGGCATTTTCGCCAAAGCTCACACTCAAATTGCGCACTTCCAACAAGTCACTCATCGCCGACTTCCCGACTTGCGGGTGTCGAATGCATCACGCAATGCTTCACCGATAAACACCAATAATAGCAATGTGATGAATAACACCAGAAAAGCTGATAGACCTATCCACCATGCATCCAAATTATCTTTACCCTGCGCCAACAACTCGCCCAAACTCGGCGTGGAGGGCGGCACGCCTAAGCCGAGGAAATCCAAGCTGGTCAGCGCAGTAATCGAGACACTCATGCGGAACGGCAGGAAAGTAATAACGGGAGTCAAGCTGTTCGGCAAAATGTGCCGCCACATGATTTGACGATTGCCCAACCCCAGCGCGCGTGCGGCACGAACATAGTCGAGCTGTCGATTTCGTAAAAATTCGGCACGCACATAATCGGCTAACCCCAGCCAACCAAACAACGAAAGTAATATCAACAACAACGTGATACTAGGTTGAAACATCGAAGCGAAAATCAGCAATAAATATAGCTCAGGTAACGAGCCCCAGATTTCGCTAAAACGTTGCAAATATAAATCAACGCGCCCGCCAAAATAGCCCTGCACTGCGCCTGCCAATACACCTAACATCACACCAATTATCGTCAAAGCCATACCAAACAACACTGACACGCGGAAGCCATACAAAGCACGCGCCAACACATCACGTCCTCTGTCGTCCGTGCCCAGCCAATTTTGTGCGCTGGGTGGTGCGGGGTTGGGTGCTTGCGAAAAATAATTCAACGTATCATAACGATAGGTATTGGGTGGATAAATCGCCCAATTTCCCGGACGCGAAAACTGCTCGCGGATGAACGGGTCAAGATAATCCGCTGGCGTGGGGAAGTCACCACCGAATATGCTTTCTGGGTAATCGCGCAGCAACGGCACATACAACGAGCCTTGAAAATACGCGAGTAGCGGACGGTCATTCGAAATCACTTCTGCTAGCAAGCTCACCATAAACAGCGCAGCAAAAATCAGCAGGCTGGCATAGCCTAAACGGTGCTGCTTAAACCGCCGCCAACGTTGCTGATTGGGCGATAACGAAGGTGCGAATTTGCTGTTAGCCGCCACGTCGCTGTCAGTCACCACTTGGCTCACGAAGCCACTCCTTCAAATTTCACACGCGGATCGGCTAACACGTAGCTGATGTCTGAGATTAACTTGGCAAACAACCCTGCGAGCGTGAAGATAAACAACATGCCCATCACCACGGGAAAGTCGCGCTGCATGATGGCGTTGTACGACAACATGCCAAGACCATCCAAGGAAAATAATGTTTCAATCAACAAGCTGCCAGTAAAAAACGCGCCTATGAATGCCGCTGGGAATCCCGTCAATAAAGGAAGTAGCGCATTGCGGAAAATGTGCCGATAAATCACGGTACGCTCTGGCAGCCCTTTGGCGCGCGCCGTCAAAACATACTGTTTGCGTATCTCTTCGATGAAAGTGTTTTTGGTCAACATAGTAATTACTGCAAAGCTGCCGACCACTTCAGCAAACACAGGCAACGTGATGTGCCATAAATAATCCAGCACTTTACCGCTCAGCGAAAGTTGCGCCCAATTATCTGAAGTCAGCCCGCGCAGTGGAAACCATTGCAAAAAACTCCCGCCACCAAACAGCACCAACAGCACTACGCCCAGCACAAAGCCAGGAATTGCATAGCCGCTCATAATGATAAAACTGGTCACCGTGTCAAAGCGCGAGCCGTCACGTAATGCTTTAGCAATACCCACAGGAATGGAAATCAGATAGGTAATTGCCAATGCCCAAAACCCCAATGAAATAGAAACAGGCATTTTTTCCTTAATCAGTGACCACACCGATTTTTGATGGAAAAAACTTGTACCCAAATCGAAAGTGGCGAATCCTTTCAACATCATCCAAAAGCGTTCTGGCGCGGGCTTATCAAAGCCATATAACACTTTTATTTCCGCCAAACGTTCCGCATCAATGCCTTGCTGTCCGCGATATAGAGCTTGCTGTGAACCGCCCGCCTCAGCACCCCCACCGCCCTTACCACGCATCTCGCTAACCATCTGCTCAACAGGTCCACCGGGAACAAATTGAATCACCACAAAGGTCAAAAAAAGTACGCCCAATAACGTCGGGATCATCAACAGCAGGCGTTTGCCTATGTAGCGCATCATGGCTTAGTCTCCTGACTTTTAGGCTTCATCCACCACGTTTCCACCGCCCACTCTTCGATGCGGTAATAGCTAGGCAACACACTCGGTTGCGCCAAAGTGCGGCGGAAAGACACGCGATGATTTTGGCTATGGAAATGTGGCACGATGTAATAACCAAGACGCAACACGCGATCCAACACGCGCACCAAGGTCACCAAATCTTCGCGATGCTCCGCTTGAACAATCCGACCTATCAATTCATCCACCACAGGATCGGCGATGCCCATAATATTATTAGAACCTGGTTGATCGCGGCTTGCCGAACCAAAGTAATCAAACAACTCATTGCCAGGACTTTGCGATCCACCCATCAACCCTATAGTCATGTCATAGTCGAAGTTCTCTTCCTTACGCTGCCCAAGCGCCGCGTCGTACGCGCGGTAATCCATTTGAATGCCAAGCTTTTCCAAATTACGCGCATAAGCAGCGGCTATTCTTTCGTAAAGCCGATCCGGAAGCATCATCTCAAATCTAAACGGCAGCCCCTGAGCATTGCGCAATGCGCCATCACGGTACGTCCAGCCTGCTTGCGTCAATAGATCCCGTGATTGCCTTAAATTATCACGCAAAGAATTTGGCGGCGTTGTTTTGGGTGGTGCTGGTATCTCGGCAAAAATTTCAGCGGGCAACTTGTCGCCAAAAGTTTTTTGCAATTCACCCAACACTTTCACTTCGCGCTCATTAGGCAAGCCTGTCGCCGCCAATTCGGTATTGCTGAAATAACTGGGACTGCGCGCATACAAATTAAAAAATAATTGGCGATTCATCCACTCAAAATCCATCGCTAACCATAAGGCTTTTCTGACTCGCTTATCTTGAAAAATCGGACGGCGCAAATTCATCGAGAAGCCCTGCCAACCCGCACCATTAGAGTGCGGGAAAAGCTGCTTAACCAATTCGCCCTGATCCCAGCGCTTACCTTGGTGGCTGCGAGCCCAATTCTTCGATGAATTCTCCTGAATCAAATCAATTTCGCCCGCCTTCAATCCTTCCATACGAGTCAATGCGTCTTTGTAATAACGATAAGTGATGCGCTCAAAATTAAACATCCCACGCCGCGTCGGGTGATCGTTTCCCCAATAATTCGGGTTGCGACGATAGGTAATGTGCTTGCCCAAGTCAAAATCCTCAACAACATAGGGACCACTCGCCAAGGGTTTATCTAATATAATTTTCTCGAATGACTTCCCATTGCCCCATTTGCGCGAGAAAACAGGCAACTGACAGATTACTAATTTCAACTCATGATTTTTGCGCTTGAAATCAGCTCGCACGGTGTAGGGATCAACCACCACCATCTGCTTAACATCGCTCCAATAGCGGCTATACAACGGGGCTGCCGACTTACTCATCAACCTATCGAAAGAGTATTTAACATCCTCCGCTAATACAGGATCGCCGTTGGAAAATCGCGCTTTGCGATTAAGACGAAAGGTCAAAGAAAGTTCATCAGATGCTAAAGCAATGTCTTCCGCGAGCAGCCCATAAACCGTATCTGGCTCGTCCCAAGAAGCTACTCCCAACGTCTCGAATACTAGATACTGCAACCCATCTGCCGCCAACCCTTTGAGGATAAACGGATTCAACTTCTCGAAATTTCCCAACCCCGACGTATGTAGCTCTCCACCTTGCGGGGCTTGCGCGTTGACGTAAGCAAATTGGGTAAAGGTTGCTGGGTACTTGGGCGTGCCATGCAAAGCAATCGCATGGGCGGCAAAAGCCGTATCCGAAAAACCGAAAGGTAAACCCAACAATAGATAAAACGAAAAGCGCGAAAACATTCTCATGGCGCGAGAGTGTAGCGGAATGCTGCTTTCAAGTCATGGCGCATCCCATCTTCAACGACAATTTCCAATAACTAAATGAGTTAGTAGCAGTACAAACATCCTGTCATATCCACCACAAGACACAGGAGCTATATCCTATGAAAATTCATAGCCAACTACTTTGTTAGTAAGGAATTGTTTGAGTAGGATTCGTCATGTCAGCTGTGCAACTTTAAAATTGAATAGTAAATGTTAGGTGTTCCTTTCGTTGGATCATGATAAACGACAACATTGACGCAAAAAAGTTTCAGTAGCATAGTTACAACCTAGCAGGTCCGAATAACACTTACAAAAACGACATGAGGATTACCAACATGTTTCACTTGAAAACCAAGATTGCTGCTAGCCTTGCGCTTGCATTCCTAGTTACTTCTTCAGCGACGTTTGCTGCAAGCAAGGCCAAACAAGCAAACCCCCAACCTGCTCCAGCAGTACCAGCGGCACCAGCAGTCACAACTGCCAGCACACCTGTGGCAGATTATACGAGTGCAGCAGCTCTCAAGCTTCGAGGCGGCAAAGGCGATGCGGTAGCTGGGGCTGATAAAGCTGCACTATGTCAAGGTTGCCATGGAGAAGAAGGTATTAGTACTGAACCACTCATTCCAAAATTAGCAGGTCAGTATGGCAACTACATAGCAAAACAAGTGCGCAACTATCAAGCGGGTATTCGAACCCATCAAATCATGGGAGCAGTTGCGGCTTCAGTTACGGAAGATGAGTTAGCGGATATTGGTGCATTTTTTGCGAACAAACCGATGATGAAAGGAAGTGGATCCAGCGCAAACAACCAACTTGGCAAAGATTTATTTATGAATGGTGATATGTCTAGAATGCTTGTGGCCTGTGCGCAGTGCCATGGAGTAACAGGTAAAGGAAAAACACCTGAAAATTCAGCATTTCCTGTTCTTGGCGGTCAACACAAAGATTACCTACTAGGTCAACTGATCAATTTCAGACTGGGTGATCGTAGTAATAGCCCGGGAGGGGTGATGAATATTATGGTGCAGCGCCTCAACGATACTGAGTTGGAAGCATTGGCTGATTACATCTCAGGACTTTAATCTACCTCAATCTCTAAATAATTAAACCTTAAAAACTAAGGCGGGAAAATGAAAAAATCTAAACTAACACTGTTGTCTTGGTTGGCTATAGCAACAACAAGTTTGCAAATCGGTACAGCTATTGCAGGCAATGTTGATGTTCTGAATGGTCAAACCATTTTTAATGAGGGCAAAGGGGAAGCTGCAGCATGCATGGGATGCCACGGTGAAAAAGGCCTAGGCAACGATGGCATGGGCGCACCACGATTGTCTAATATCGGCGCACAATACATTAAGAAGCAACTCGATGAATTTGCCGCCGACAAGCGCAACCCTGAGGGTATGGGTGCGGTAATGAATGGCTTTGCAAGAGCATTGACTGATCAGGATCGAGTTGATGTTGCAGGATACATGAGTTCGCTTGAGTACGAAGTTGAGCCTTCTGATTTGAAAGGGCTTGCCTCTGACGGCACTAAAGTTGGCAATGTAGAACTGGGCAAAGCGATTGTGATGCGCGGCATTTCGGGAAAAGTTCCTGCTTGCCAAGATTGCCATGGTTTTAATGGTCGCGACCCTCGATACCCAGCGATTAACCAGCAAAAATTTGTCTACTTATTTAATCAATTGACTAATTTCAAAGCTGGAACTAGAACGAATGATCCAGTCGTACTCAAAGTAGGCATCATGCGTGGCATTGCAAAAAAATTATCGGATGATGATATTTTGAACATTGCGTCATTCCTATCTACCGCACCTAGAGTTGACCCTAGGGGTGATAGTCATGCAATCCCTCAAAAATAATTATCTTTTTGCAACCATACATACCGCTGTTATAGATATTTAAGGCGGAGGAGAACGAAATGTTTCACTTCAAAAAAAATCTTACTGCAAGCCTCACTATCATTGCTCTGCTAGTTTCAAGTACTGCCTTCGCCAAAAGCGAACAGACTAATCCTTTGACTGGTCGTATCGAGACCAATGTTGATAATCCTGATGCCATCAAAATTCGCAGCAGTACGGGTGACGCAACTGCAGGAAAGGATAAATCACAACTATGCCAAGGTTGCCATGGCGAAGATGGAAATAGTGTAGAACCACTTGCTCCTAAACTAGCTGGACAATATAGCGATTACATCGTCAAACAAGTTCGCAATTATCAAGCTGGGGTTCGCACTCATCAGATTATGAATGCAATGGCAGCAACTTTGACTGATGACGAGCTGATTAATATCGGCAACTACTTTGCCAGTCGCACCATGATGAAAGGCGCTGTTGCCACCGACAATCCCGTTGGCAAGAATATATTTTTGAAAGGTGATATTAAACGCATGGTAATTGCCTGCGTAAACTGCCATGGTGTTAATGGCAAAGGTTTAACCCCACACACCTCTGCTTTCCCAGTTCTTGGCGGTCAACATAAGGCCTATATAAAAGGGCAGATAGTTAACTTCCGCGAAGGTATTCGTAGCAACAGTCCAGGCGCAATTATGAATAGAATCACTAAGTCGCTAACTGATGCTGAAGTTGATGCACTAGCTGAGTATATTTCTGGACTTTAGTATTGCTCGTTATCAAGTATTTAGAGGCGCGGTATTTCTAGAAATACTGCGCCTCTTCATTTAATAATGTAGGTTTTTTTACATTTCTTGTGAGCATATTCAAAACGTGAACAGCAACTTTGCATTTGACTTCATCTTCACATCGCTATTTGCCACAGCGAATGGTATTTGCTAAAAACTATTTATCCAAAGATAAATAGCAATCCAAACAACTTACTTAAACTACTCAATAACTTTAAATGGATTTCCACGCCAATAGTGCCGTTGGGAATATGAACAAAATGCCCGAGCATCTGACTGACAAAAAATTTAAGGGCTCGTTGAATATCTTTCTGCACGTTAACCGTTAACCCCTACTTTTACAGAGTCAGTCTTTTGAACTTGCTG
>CANFCA010000040.1 GCA_947445045.1 Gallionellaceae bacterium | reverse complement strand
CCGCAAGCTGATTCAAATCGGCACTGATGAAGCCACTAGCCATTCGACTAAACGAGCAAACAACACTCGTTAAGTCGCTGGTTAAGTCTGTAGTCTCGGCGTTTTGAGCATAGCTGTCAATATGCCGACTAGACTTCACGGCTTACGTGGACATTTTTTATTGATGCAATCTGCGTAAATATGGAGCGAGTGTTCGCGAATGGCGAAGCCCAGTTCTGCGGTGACCTTTTCCTGACGCGCTTCAATGGCCTTATCGTAAAACTCTTCGACATGCCCGCATTGCAGGCAAACGATGTGATCGTGATGATCGCCTTTGTTTAATTCAAAAACTGACTTGCCATTCTCAAAATGCTGACGCACCAATAATCCCGCTTGTTCAAACTGCGTTAATACACGGTAAACCGTTGCCAGCCCAACATCTTCGCCGCCATTGAGCAAAATTTTGTAAACGTCCTCTGCGCTCATGTGGCGTTCGGTGCTGGTTTCAAACAAATTCAGCACTTTGAGTCGAGGCAGGGTGGACTTCAGGCCCGCATTTTTAAGGTGATCAGGTTGATGCATAGTATTTCCCTCGGAACGTTGAAGCATCATGCCAGAAAGTTGTTGCAAATGCAAATAAGAACGATTATCATTTGCATGAACATCCAAGGAGAGTCACTTGAAAAAACTTTTATTGATGGCCTTATTACTCCCGCTCAGTGCGGTTGCTGAAGATTACAAGCTGGTGATTAAAGACCATCGCTTTCAGCCTGCTGAGTTCACGATTCCAGCCGGTCAAAAAATTAAACTGTTGGTTGAGAATCAAGACAGCACGCCCGAAGAATTTGATAGTCACGATTTGAATCGTGAAAAAATGATTGCGGGTAATAGCGCTGCCATTATTTTCATCGGCCCGCTGACGGCTGGGGGTTACACCTTCATCGGCGAATATCACGCCACCACCGCACTCGGTCACATCATTGCCCAATAGGAGAAAGTCATGTTTGCAACCGCTGTGATTGTTTTTCGTGAAGTCTTAGAAGCCGCGCTTATTATCGGTATATTGGCCGCCGCCACACGCAGCATACCGAATAGCCGTAGCTGGCTGGCGGGCGGGGTCATGGCTGGCCTAGTGGGTGCTGGGCTAGTTGCCGCATTTGCCGACGTGATAGGCGGGTGGGCAAGTGGGGTGGGGCAAGAGTTATTCAATGCAGTTGTTCTCGGTGCAGCAGTATGCATGTTGGCATGGCACAACATCTGGATGTCGTCGCATGGCAAAGCAATGGCGGCTAACGCCAAATCTATCGGGAAAAATATAAGCGACGGCGCAAGTGAATGCTCGGTGTTGCTCATCATCGTTGGGTTGGCAGTGTTGCGCGAAGGATCGGAAACCGTATTATTTCTGTACGGGATTGCTGCATCGAATGTTGATGGGCAATCATCCATGCTGCTCGGCGGGGCAATTGGAATGCTGGCAGGTATCGCGCTGGGATACATTGTTTATGCGGGTTTGGGGCGTGTGCCGATGCGCTGGTTTTTTGCTGCAACAGGTTTATTGGTGTTGTTGCTCGCAGCAGGTATGGCTTCGCAAGCCGCACATTTTTTGATTCAAGCCGACTTGATACCCAGCCTTGCCGCGCCAGTTTGGGATACGTCGAACACCTTGTCCGAAGACTCGCTGCTAGGCAAGTTGCTACACAGTTTGATTGGCTATGATTCACGTCCTGCGGGGATGCAATTGGTGTTCTATTTCACCGTACTCGCCGTCATTTATTCGGGCATGAAATGGACTGCGCGTCGTCCTCAAGGAGTAATCAAAAAATGAAGGCAGCCTCTCTAAGTGTTCTACTGCTAGCCAGTGTTTTTTCCAGCCATGCTTACGCGGGTGCAGCAGACTATGTTTATGTGCCCACCGTTGAATTTGGCGAACGTGAAGTGGATATAAAATTCGGGCAGGCTGAACCACTTGCTAACAATCGTACACAAGTCACCAGCATTGGTTACGGTGTGAGTGCGCGTGAAAACTGGTTCACCGAAATCTACTTAAAAGATGAGCGGAATAGCACGGGAAAAGCCACGCTAGCGGAATGGGAGAATCGTTTTCAACTTACCGAAGCTGGGCAATACCCTGTAGATTTTGGCATCGTCACCGAGCTGGAAATTCCGGTTAGCGGCACAGCACCCAAGGAAGTCAAAGTAGGTGGACTATTCCAAACCGAATTCGGAAAACTTCAGCTAAACGGCAACGTATTATTTGAGCGCGCCTTCGGTCAGCCCGATGAAAACGGATCACCGTTCAGCACCAACCTCAACACCCAATGGCAAGCCAAATATCGCTGGCAACCTGAGCTTGAATTTGGCGTACAAGGCTTTGCAGGCATGGGAAAATGGAACGATTGGAGTCTGCAAAGCACGCAAGCCAACAACATCGGCCCTGCGGTGTTCGGCAAGATCAAACTTGAAAATCGTCGCGCCATTAAGTACAACGCAGCGTGGTTAAAAGGCAGCAATATCAACTCGCAGAATCACACCTTCAGAGCACAAATTGAGTATGAGTTCTTTTAGGTGTGCTGTCTCTAGGGTTTGATTATGTAGGGTGGGTGGATCAGAGCGATAACCAGTGACTTGGTTGTTGTTTTTGGACAGCCTAGTCAGATGGCTAGGCAAAGCCACCCAACAATCTTTAGAACAAACGATGGACATCACTACGCTTAACCATCCTACCTTGGTTTAATTATCAATAAACTGGTGCTGCACGCATTTGAGACCACTGGACTTTCTGTTCGAGTTCGGGTGCTATTCGGCGTAGGATGGAACGAACAACCTCGTAATAAAATTCCGGTGCATATGGGTTAACTTAGATTGCATCAACCGTTTCTTCAGGAGACCAATCGATAGATATTCCCGTGTGACTTTCACTTCCATTAGCTCCCCAATACTCGGAGAGAGTCTTCACTAAGCGCACTTCCTGTTCGTGCGCAAAACTGATTCGCTTGTGCATTACTGGGTAAAAAAATTATTCAGTGGAAATCCTTGAGATTCATAGTCAATGTATGTGGCGGCACCGATGTAAAAGAAAGGGTCGTGTTCAATGGAAGCTACAAGTTTTCGATAGGTCGTTTGGATTGCCACATAGCTTCTGATTAAGCATTGCCGAACTGCCAGCAGTTAACGTACAACGACTTGCGACTTTGTTGGTTAGTTTTTGGGATTTGATCGACTAACTGATTAATACCTAATTCGCGATACTGTTGATCTCTCAGCAAGGCAAGAAGGCGTGGTGCAGTCCCTTCATGCGGATCGTTGAGTAGGTCGAGGCGGGACAAATAGAGTTTTTATTTTCGAGAAGCCAAATGAATTTGGCTAGATCAAGATAACGCAATACTCGAACAGAACCGTCCACTGGTTGTGGAAAACATGGATGCTCAAGTTTGTTATCTTGTGCCGGAGAAATTTGATTTTCCATGTCTTAATTAAAGACTCATACTCAATTTAGCTATTCAGCATATCCAACAACTCCCGAATCTTCAGCGGGTCATCGGTACGCAAAATCTTCTGCGTGAGTGTGGCGATATTGGGCACGTTGGTCGAGAGTACGCGCTGTTTGATGCTGGGCACTTGTGCGGAATACATCGAGAATTGGCGCAGCCCTAACCCCAACAATAGACGCGTGTAGGCTAGTTCGCCCGCCATTTCGCCGCACACCGAAATCGGGATGCCGTAACGATTGGCGCTGCCGATCACCAGTGATAATAAGTGCAGCACGGCGGGATGCAGCGGGTCGTACAGATGCGCGACTTGTTCATCGGTGCGGTCTATCGCGAGGGTGTATTGAATTAAATCGTTGGTGCCGATGGAGAGAAAGTCCAAGCGTTTGGCGAACACGTTTAGTGCGAGTGCCGCTGCGGGAATCTCGATCATGCCGCCAATTTTTACCTCATGGTCAAACGGGATGCCGTCTTCGGCCAGGCTTTTTTTCGTTGCTTCAATGAACTGTAAAGTCTGAGTGATTTCCGAGACGCTGGATAACATCGGCACGAGGATTTTAACGTTTCCGTAATGTGTAGCGCGCAGTAAGGCGCGCAATTGGGTGCGGAATAATTGCGGCTCGGCGAGGCATAAACGAATCGCCCGCAAGCCGAGGGCGGGATTATTGGCGACGCGTTCTTCTCCTTTGATTTGCTTGTCCGCGCCTAAATCGAAGGTGCGTATCGTGACAGGTTGACCATCCATACCCACCGCCACGGCGCGATATGCCTCGAATTGTTCTTCCTCGTCGGGCAAATTATCACGGTTCAAAAACAAAAATTCACTCCGGAATAAACCGATGCCGGTTGCGCCATTTTCTTTGACTTCGGCGATGTCTTCCGGCTTTTCGATATTGGCGTGCAGCTCGATTACGCTACCATCCAAGGTGTTCGCCTTGGCACTGCGCAGCCGCTTGAGCTTTTTGCGATCCAGTTCCCATTCGCTTTGGCGCAGCTTGTAGTCGGCCAAAATGTGCTTGTCGGGATTGACAATGACGACACCTTGCTCGCCGTCCACAATCAGCAGATCGTTCTCGCGTATCAGCTCACGGGCATTGCGCAAGCCCAATACCGACGGGGTGTTCAGGCTACGTGCCACAATTGCGGTATGCGAGGTTGCTCCACCTGCATCGGTGACAAACGCGGCAAATTGATGCGACTTAAATTGAATCAAATCGGCTGGGCTTAAATCATGCGCAACCAAAATCAACTCGACATCGTCGCGCGAAGGCGGGGGAACGTGTCCCGGTTGTCCGAGTAATTGCTTGAGCAGACGCTCGGCTACTTGCTTCACATCGGTTTGCCGTTCACGCAGATAGGCATCTTCAAACGCATCGAATTGCGCGATTAACGTTTCCATCTGCACCTTTAACGCCCACTCGGCGTTGCAGCGCTCTTCGGCAATCATGTTGCGCGGCTCGGCACTCAGCAGCGGATCATCCAAAATCATTTGCTGTAATTCTAAAAACGCATCAAATTCCGCCGCCGCGTAACTGGGGCGATTGCTGCGCATATTGGCAAACTCTTCGCGTGTGGCAGCCAAGGCCGCATCAAAGCGCGCAACCTCTTCACCAATAAACTTTATCGGCAAAACGTAATGCGACACTTCCAGTGTAGTGTGCGAAATCAGGTTGGCATAGCCAATCGCAATGCCGCTAGAGACTGCAATGCCGTGCAATGTGAAGCTCATTCGCCTTCTCCAAAATAATCGCCAATTAAATTTTGCAACGCTTGCATCGCCTCAACTTCATCCGCGCCATTGGTTTCGATGTTGATGGTTGTGCCTTTCGCGGCGGCGAGCATCATCACGCCCATGATACTTTTTGCATTCACACGGCGATTGTTGCGCGACAACATCACTTCGCATTTGAAGCTGGATGAAAGTTGTGTGAGCTTGGCAGAAGCGCGTGCATGTAGGCCCAGCTTGTTAATTATTAGTGCGTCCTGTTGCTGCATATTATTGTTCGGATTTGATTGAGGTGATGCAGCCACGTCCGCCATCTACGGCGATTTTGACCAGTTCGGGCAAGGTGGTAATAGGATGTGTAACGGTGCGCAACAGCATCGGCAAATTCAACCCCGCCACGCCCATCACGCGCTCGGCATGACACAGCTGCCGCGCAATGTTGCTGGGTGTTGCGCCGTACACGTCGGACAAAATCAACACGCCGCTGCCTGTATCAAGTTGCTTGATTAGGGCTTGTCCTTCAACTGATTTTTGCTGCGGGTCGTCACCTGCCGACACCGACAATGATTTCAAATTGGGAGGCACTTCACCCAACACATGCTTGACGCAATCGATAAAACTATCGCCTAAGCCATTATGTGTAACTAATAAAATTCCGATCACTAAATCACCCCTCAATTTTCTATCTGCGGATGGACGTTCTTGTCCGCGAATTCTAGCCGTTTCTGCAACGCGCCTGTCAGGTGAATCACACCTTGCGCATCGACCAACATCGCTTCGGGTAAATTCATCTGCGTCGCTGCTGCGCGCCAACCATGCGCACCTGAAATGAACAATGGCTTGGAAGCCGCATCGGACAATACGCCTGCGTGTGCGCCATGCGTCAAAATCGTTACCGCTTGTACACCCTGCATCGGGTAACCACTGTGTGGATTGATGAGGTGGCAATAGCGAACATCGCCGATCATAAAGTAGCGTTGATAATCACCCGATGTGCCAATGGCTTCGCCATCGTGCAAATCCAGACTTGCCAAAGCACCCGATTTGCGCGGATGCTGAATCCCCACTCGCCACGGTCGTTTGCCGTGCTGACCGAGCGCGATAACATTGCCGCCGATGTTGACCAGCGCGTTATGTAAGCCGCGCTTGCGCAAAATCGCCACCGCTCTATCCAAGGCGTAGCCTTTTGCATAGCCACCCAAATCGACCTGCACAGATTTATTTTTACTCTGCGCACGACCTCGCACAATCGAGATGTCGCTCATCTGCGGGTTGGCTTTTACCCATTCGGTAATTTTAGCTTCGTCGGGTTGCACGGCTTTGAATTCATCCGCATGAAAGCCCCACAAGGCAATCAATCCGCCAATTGCGGGGTTGAACAAGGACTGGGATTGCTGCGAAATTTTTGTGGCATCTTGCAACATCGCGGCAAGTTCTGCCGACACCGCCACGCTTTCGCCTTGTGCAAATGCCACATTCACTTCGCTTAATTCGCTGGGTTGCCATGCATGCAACATGGTGTGCAGCCGCTGAAATTCTTGCATCACTTCCGCAACTGCTTGCTTGGCGTTTTGCTCGGCTTCGCCATATACCGTCACATCTACCAGCGTGCCGAACACGAAGCCTTGCTCTTGATACAACCGCTCCTTGCCGCACGCACTTAGCAAAACAATCAATGCAGCTAAAAGTATGCGTTTAATAAAATGCTTCGACTTCGCTGCGCTACACTCAGCACGAACGGTATTTGTAGCTCTGACATGAGTAAACCCCAGTTCGCACTGAGCGTAGCGCAGCGAAGTCGAATGGGTGGAGTCGCATATTGTTAGAGCGGCTCTCAATTTTTTTCAGCAGCTTCCAACTCTAGCGATGCCGCAAGCAACGCCAGGCGAGCCACTACGCCATAGGCATAAAACCGATTCGGAGTATCGTCGGGTTCACAATCAGGATTGGGTAGCGTGCAGCAAGCCTCAAATGCCAGCGATTCAAAGTGCATCCCCGGTGCGTTGAGATTTTCATCCACGCCGCGCGCGGTATTCACGCGATAAAAACCGCCGACTACATAGTGGTCAATCATATACACCACAGGCTCGGCGACTGCGTCGTTAATCTGCTCAAAGGTGTAAACGCCTTCCTGCACCAGCACATCCGAGACTTCCAAACCTTCTTTGACTACCGCCATTTTGTTGCGCTGCTTGCGATTCATGCCAACGATTTCGCTGGCATCTTTCACCGTCATGATGCCCATGCCATAAGTGCCCGCGTCGGCTTTTACAATCACGAACGGGTCATGCTTTACGCCATATTCAGCGTACTTCACGCGCATTTTTTGCAGGATGCTATCGACTTGTGCGGCGAGGCATTCTTCACCCACCCGCTCATGGAAGTTGATTTGGTTGCAGGTGGCAAAGTAGGGATTGATGAGCCACGGGTCGATGTCGAGCAATTTGGAAAACTCATCTGCCACTTGATTATACGCGGCGAAATGTTGCGACTTGCGTCGCGTGTACCACCCCGCAGAAATCGGCGGATACACTTCCTGCTCAAGATTTTTTAATATGTCTGGTGCGCCTGCTGACAAATCATTGTTGAGCAAAATCACACACGGATCGAAGTCTGCCAAGCCAAGCCGATT
>CANFCA010000039.1 GCA_947445045.1 Gallionellaceae bacterium | reverse complement strand
TCACCAGCCATCGTCTTACCTGCGGTGATGTCGGCATTGATCCAACCTGCCACTTGTTGCCAGCCAGCGGCTTGCCATATTTCAAACGGACCCATGTCCCAGCCAAATCCCCAACGCACCGCAAGATCTAAATCGCGCGCGTTGTTGGCGATGCTAGCCAATTGCGTGGCGCAGTAATGAAATGTGTCGCGAAAAATGCTCCACACAAATTGCGCTTGCGGATTGTCGCTGTCACGCAGCTTGCCCAACTTGGCTGACCAATCGCGTTCACGCATCATGTCTTTCACCGCATCATCAGCTTTGCCATCGGACACCCGATATGCACCGCTCGCCAAATCCAACACTTGAATTTCTTTACCCACTTTTTGATACACGCCGCGCTTGGATTTCTGCCCCAACGCACCTTGCTCGATCAGCTTGCTCATCCAGTCTGGCGATTTGAAATAGCTGTGCCAAGCATCGTCAGCAAGGTTGTCACGCATGGTGTTCACGACGTGCGAAAACACGTCTATACCCACCACATCCAAGGTGCGGAAAGTCGCGCTCTTGGGACGACCGAGATAACGCCCGGTGAGCGCATCCACTGCATCAAAGCCCAAACCCAAACGCTGCGCGTGATGCATCGTCGCCAACATCGAGAACACACCGATACGGTTGGCGATGAAGTTCGGCGTGTCCTTGGCGCGCACCACGCCTTTGCCAATTGTTGAGACAAGGAAAGATTCCAATTGATCGAGCAAGGGAACATCCGTACCTGCACAAGGAATCAGCTCAACCAAATGCATGTAACGCGGCGGGTTGAAAAAATGAATGCCGCAGAATCGATGACGCAAATTTTCCGGAAAAGCTTCAGCGAGTTTGTTAATCGACAAGCCCGAAGTGTTGGTGGCAAAGATGGCGTTCTCACCCAAAAATGGCGCGACCTTGTGATACAGATCGGATTTCCAATCGATGCGTTCAGCAATGGCTTCAATTACCAAATCGCATTCACGCAATTTTTCCAGATGCTGCTCGTAATTCGCCGCCTTGATATAGCTGATCTTGGCAGGGCTAGAAATAGGCGCAGGATCGAGCTTCTTCAAGCCATCTAAAGCTTTGTTGACGATGCCATTCGGCTCACCTTCCTTGGCTGGCAAATCAAACAAAATCGTCGGCACATTGGCATTCACCAGATGTGCGGCAATCTGCGCACCCATCACACCCGCACCAAGCACGGCGACTTTACGGATCACAAAATTTTCACTCATCGCGTTCCTCCAGAAACAAAAAAAGGGGAAGACTTGATTTACACTTACTCAAGCCCACCCCTTACATACTTGATTACTTAAAAATTGTACGTGTATTGCGCACTCAAAATATCAACCTTATTTTTGTAAGTTCCAACTACAGGTGCAGAGTTAATAGTGGAGTCTTTCACGAACAAATGTGCATAACCAAAATCAATCACACTAGCTGCCGAAGATTTATATTGTCCTCCCAACGCTAACCAAATACGATTATTATCGGGAATACGAGCAGTACGAAACGCATCTGAAACGGGTGCTTGATCGTATGCAAAACCGCCACGCGCAGACCATTTTTCGTTGTAGTGATGCGTTGTGCCAACTGAAACGCGCACCGTATCTTTCCAATTTTCAATGGTAGGATTTCCAGATAGGGATACCCCCGCACCATCCACAACATCCACTTTTTTGAACGAACTCCAACCTGTGAAAGTCACATCAGCCATCACATCCCATTTGTCACTGTATTGATGAATACCACTCAACGATAATGTGTCTGGCACTTTCACATCCAACGTCACTGGGCCATTGATTGCGGATGAAGCGACCGTTCCACTCAACTTATAGCTAATCGCTGAGCGATATGCCGCACCAATACGTGTAGTGGGATTGATGTTGAATAACCCCCCAAAGTTATAGCCCCACGAATTGTCTGTACCTGTAACAACCACCAAACCTGGCACGCCTAAATCGTAAGATAACTCGCCCTTGATATGTTGATAGTCCAAGCCCAACCCAACACTCAGCGCATCATTTACTTGATAAGCAACAGAAGGATTGATGTTGATAGTTTCGATTTTGGATTTAATCGCTTGAGAGCTACCAATCCAGCCTGAGTCATATTCAGTTTGCAAACCAAATGGCGCATTCACGCCAAGACCCACTCTGAGATTAGGTTTTAGCTCCATCGCAAAATAACCATTCGGAACAAATGCAGTCCCGCCCGCATCGCCACCACTCGCAACACCTGAAGCGGAAGTGAATTTTGCGGAAGGGGTAATCAAGTGACCTGCAACCACAATCTGCTTACCACTTAAACGCGACATGCCCGCTGGATTAAAAAACACCGTTGACGCATCTTCCGCACTTGCCGCACCACCCGCGAAAGCATTGCCTAAGCCGCTGGCATTTTGCTCGATCAAGGCGAATCCTGATGCCGCAACGCTTCCAGACACTACTAACAATGCACCCGCGACTGACCAACTCACCATCGTTTGTTTGAATATCATGATTTCATCTCCCAATTTGTAATTTAAAAACATCTAAGCAAGTTAATGCCAACCCTTAGCAGTCATTGCTTGCAAAACATATTGTGCAAACAGATTATGTCCGTAAGGTGTGGGGTGAACGTCATCGGCAAACAAGTAATGCGCATTGGCTGTCAATTGAGTACCGCCTACAGGTGTAATTAAAGTTGCTGCACTGCATGCCAACGAGGATGTTACAACGCTCATATTGCAAGCAGTGCTTGTGACATTTTCTAAGCCGTATTTAGAAGGATGAGCAACTTCGTCCTTGCTAGCAGAATATGCATCTACAAACAAAACCTCAGCTTTGGCTGCAACCGCAGTATGCAAGGTTGTATTAAACGCGCCAACTAGCCCATCAACAAGAGTAACCAAAGGTGTGCCAGCAACAGCAGGTGTGGAGGCGACATCAGGCATATTGACTACGACAATATGTTTGGCTTTTGCAGTAATCAGATTATCCACATATCCAGATAGCTGCGTAGCCGCTAACACCATTGCACCACCCAATGCCTGTTGATTAGCAATGAAATAAGCACCAGCGGTGTTCTTTGCAAGTGTATCAAGATAGACCTGCGTCAACGTAGCGATTGCTCCGGGGATGCAATTAGTTGCTTGAGCATCAGTTGGCGTGCAAACATGATTTGCGATATCGAGCTGAACCTGTGTTGTTACAGCAGCTGTAGCAGCATCTTTACCTGCTTTTTTCCCTTTATTCATTTGTGCCAGCAAATCATTTGCGCCAGCCATTACGTATACGATTTCATCGCCAGTAAAGTTTCCGTGTCGCGCTAAATGCTCAGTGATTTGTTGCGAAACTGGGTAAGTTAGCGCAGCACCCGGCTCATAATCTGCAAGTTTATTATGTATGCCTGCTGAGTCATTTACCCTCGCACCACCCTGAGCATAACCAGTACACTCGCTATGTGGGACGACCGTCACATTTGTTCCCGAAGGCGTAGGTGTTCCATCATCCAGACCTTTCCACGCGGCACAAGGTGCTGGCAACCCCAGATTCACTGCCATAACTTCCGTCCAGTTAGTGATATTTTTTCCGTCGGATGTTTTGCCATTAGCATTCGCCCCATTGATACTGAACTGACCCCCTCCTGCCGCCAGAACATCACCAACTTTGTAGCTACCCACATCACTCAAACTATCACCAAACGAAACCTGTGAAGAAAATTTTGATTTAGCAGGTAGGTCGCTACCGCCACCACAACCCACCAAAATCATAGTCATCAGCAACGCTGATCCTAACTTGTATTGACGCATTTGAACTCTCCCTGATTGTGTTAATGAAAATTCCAAAACAATTTTGTGACAGACAACTCAGTTATGTACACCACTTAAAACAACTCTAAAATTTCAGCTTTATCATGCGTGAATTATTGATTGAATCGCTACAAAAAACCTACCCGAATAATGCGCTTATTATTCTGCAGGTACAACTCTAGGTTTGCGATTTTCATCCACCGCCACGTAGGTCAACGTTGCCTCAGTGACCTTGACGCATTCTGGTTTGGCGGGGTTGCGCTGCACATAAACTTCCACATCCACGGTGATGGAGGTGTTGCCGATTTTTATGATGTTGGCATAAAAGCTGACGATGTCGCCGACGAACAGCGGTTGCTTGAACACAAAAGAGTTCACTGCAACTGTTGCCACTCTGCCCCTAGCACGATTTACTGCAGGAATGCTGCCTGCAATATCCACTTGCCCCATCAGCCAGCCACCAAAAATATCACCTGTGTAGTTGGCATCAGAGGGCATCGCGGCGACGCGGATGGTGGGTTCACGATTGGGTAAGGTTACGATAGGTTGTTCGGTCACGGCTGAATTGCCTTTCTGAAAAAATAAAATTTCGTCACTACTAAAACCCGTTCGTTCTTAGCGTAACGCAGTGGAGTCGAAAGGGAGGTAGTCACATACCCTTCGACTTCGGCGATAAAGCAGCCTTCGCTCAGGGCGAACGGGGAGCTAAAGTTAACGCTATCCGAATGTATAAAAATCCCTTAATGCCCTTCATAAAGCTGATTAATTTGCTGTTCATATCGACTCACCACATGCGGGCGCTTGAGCTTCAAAGTTGGGGTTAGCAGGCCGTTGTCGATGCTCCAGGGCTCCTGTAACAACAACACGCGATTAACTTTTGCATAGCCGGGGAAGGAGCGCAAGTTCAGCGTGATACGCTCCAAGATTTTTGCCTGCACTTGCGGATCAGAAAGAGCTTGTGCCTCTCCAACCTTGATACCCGCATCATTGCAAAATTGTGACCAAACATCAGGATTAAGCACCACGAGCGCCACCAGATAGGGTCGCGCTTCACCGAATATCATGGCTTGATCAAACAATCCATCTTGCAAAATTGCCAGTTCCATATCGTTCGGTGGTATTTTTTCGCCATTCGACATGACGATAATTTCTTTGATGCGACCGGTGATATAAACGTGTCCCGTTTCACTGATGCGCGCAATATCCCCAGTACTCAACCAGCCATTTGCGTCAATCATTGCACTGGTCGCTTCAGGATTATTCCAATAGCCCAGCATGACATTAGGCCCCTTCACTTGGAGCTCGTTACGCTCACCGAGGCGCACTTGTACATTGGGTATGGGCAAACCAGCACTATCAGGGAAGTTGTTTCTTTCATGATTACCTGTAATCACCGGACTAGTTTCAGTCAAACCATAGCCTTGAATAATAGGTAAGCCACGGCCAATAAACATGCGCGAAATTTCAGGTGCGAGTGCCGCACCGCCACTGAACGCGGCACGTAAATGTCCGCCTAATTTATCCATTATTTTTTGCGCGACTAGCTTTTGCAATATCGGCCAAAGCAAAAAAACGGGCTTCCAAGCACCGCGCCCTTGCTGGTGTTCAAAGCGTGCCCAACCCACATCCACAGCCATCTTGAACAGCTTGCGTTTGAGCGGCGAACCTTCATTGAGCTTGGTGTGAATTGCGCCATAAACTCTTTCGTAAATGCGCGGCACGGAAATCATGATAGTGGGATGTATGGTTTGCAAATCCTCAGAAAGTTGTGGAATAGATCGTGCAAACGCAACCACTGAGCCAGTCATCACTGTGAGGTAATAGCCCAGGGTACGCTCAAAGGTGTGCGACAGGGGTAGGAACGAGATGAACACATCTTCTTCACGAACCGTAAAAATCTCTAACGTGGCGTAAGCATTACTCAACATATTGCCGTGACTCAGCATTACGCCTTTGGGCTTACCGGTCGTGCCAGAGGTATAAATAATGCTAGCAAGTTCGCCCATTTCACAAGGCGGTGCGGCTCTCAATTGGGCGGTATCGGGCAAAAAATCTGCCATCGAATGCAAGCGGGCATCGCCACCATTCGGCACATTATCAATGCTGACAAAGCACCTCACCGTAGTTAGTTGATCACTCACGGTACAAAGTGATTGCCACTGTTCGGCAGTTTCAAACAGCAAGGCTTTGATGTCAGCATTGTTGACGATGAACGCAATATTATCGGGACGATCCACAATGTATAACGGTACAACCACTAAGCCTAGGGACATGGCCGCTTGGTCGAACATTAGCCATTGTGGGCAGTTGCGCAGCATAATGGCAACGCGGTCGCCGCGCTGTAATCCTTGCTTGGACAAGGCAGCTTGCCAACGCGCCACCTGATTGTGCATCTCGCGCCACGTCATTTCTCGCCAAGCATCTCGCTGAAAATAACGGTAAGCTGTTTTGTCCGAAGAGCGAGCAACGCGCTCTAAGAATAAGCCATGCAATGTCCCTGCTTGTTGGGGTGAGATCACATTATTGGTTTGCATGGATTACGCTCCCTGATTGAATTATTCCAAAAACAAATCCTTGTATAACTTTGTGCCCGGTGAGACGGCGTATTGTTCGAAATCTGTCACACCTTCCGCGCGCAACACAGCTTCATCAATAAAAAAATTACCCGTGCAGGATCGACTATCACGCTGCAAAATTGCATAAACAGCATCCGCCATGATGGCTGGCTTACGCGACGCATTCAAAATCTCTGCAGGGAAATTAAATTCAACCGCTGCAGTGGCGATGGTAGTGCTAGGCCACAGGCTATTGACGGCGATGCCATCATTTGCAAACTCGCGTGCCAAACCCAAGGTACACATACTCATGCCAAATTTAGACATCGTATAAGCCAGATGCGGCGCGAACCATTTCTCATTCATATTGAGCGGCGGCGACATAGTAAGAATGTGAGGATTTTTTGCTTGCTTGAGAAAAGGGATGCACGCTTGCGACATCAAAAAAGTCGCGCGCATATTCACATCCCACATCAAATCGAGTTTCTTTGCCGACGTAACCATAGTTCCTGTCAGGCTGATTGCACTGGCGTTATTGACCAACACATCAATGCCACCAAATTGCTGTGCAGCTTGTACAGCCGCAGCAGCGATAGCTTGCTCATCACGCACATCCAATTGAATTGCAAGCGCTTGGCCGCCTGCCTGCCGTACTTCATCAGCGACTGTATGGATAGTTCCAGATAATTTAGCGTGAGGTTCAGCCGTCTTGCCAGTGATGACAATGTTTGCGCCTTCGAGTGCACAACGCAGTGCAATTTCACGGCCTATGCCACGAGTAGAGCCTGTGATGAAAACTGTTTTGCCACTAAGCTCGTCCATTTTATCAATCTATGCTTTTGCGCAGTCACTCGTCAAGAAAACTGACAGATTACCAAGCTAACGGTCATCAGGAAATTACAGGGCAAAATGACCGCAAGTCTCATTTCTAGATTTCTCTTATTTCGTTAGTAACTTCCACACGCACCCGTTACTCATCCTCATAGAGTATAGGTTTCAGAAACAAATAAACAGACTTATGTTCATGTGACTTACTGTCAATCATATTACAAAAAAACTTCTCGTGCCCATTCCGTGCCCAAATTGTGCCCATCCTGTGCCCAAATATTTTTACTACATTTTGAAATTATCGAAAATTGACCCTTGGTCACTGTGCCCAAGTTGAAGGTGACTTAAGGTCAAATTACTTATAATGTGAGTCCACCACTAGGTAGACCTATTAGCCCCAAGTATGATGAACTTGAATCATATACAAATGACCAAAAATTGAGGATCGGAAAGCCCGCCCTGGCGGTTTCACAACTTCGTGAACGACGGGTTTTTGGTATTGGGAAATTATTGGTGAGATATATATTGGGTTGCCAGAACCAGATACTCGCGACCTGCTCTTTTCGACCCCGTTGCAGTCAGTGACGACCGTCAGCTGTAAATTAGTCTATTAATGTGCGTTCGAGTTGGGGCCTCATTCAAACAGCAGCCAGTCTGTAACCCACCCCAACCTCCGTCAGTAGGAAGCGCGGGCGAGCC
>CANFCA010000038.1 GCA_947445045.1 Gallionellaceae bacterium | reverse complement strand
CGCAAAAAGTTAACCGAAAAATGTATCGTGCGGGCCTAGCTTCCATCCTGTCAAAAATCGTTAGTGAAAATCGCTTGATGGTGGTTGATACGCTGACAGTTGATACGCCAAAAACAAAAAACTTGGCGCAGAAGCTCAAAGGTTTGGGTGTGGATACTAATTCTGTTCGCTTGCTGATTATCACTGACAGCATTGATGAGAATCTGTATTTGTCATCACGGAATTTGCCGAATGTGCTGGTGCTGGAAGCGAATCAAGCAGACCCAGTAAGCTTGGTGCGTTTCCCTAACGTTTTGGTGACACGCAATGCAGTGGCTAAGATTGAGGAGATGTTCGCATGAGTGCTAAACAATATAGTCAAGAGCGCATGATGCGAGTATTGATTGCTCCGCAAATTTCTGAGAAGGCAACCTATGTTGCTGACAAGCATGAGCAGGTGGTATTTCGTGTTATGACGGATGCGACCAAGCCTGAAATTAAAGCGGCTGTTGAGATGATGTTCAAGGTGCAGGTAACTAAAGTTCAGGTTGCTTGTGTTAAGGGTAAAGCGAAACGCTTTGGCCGCATTATGGGTCGTCAAAACAACTGGAAGAAAGCATACGTTTGCTTAGTTCCGGGGCAAGAAATTAATTTTGCTGCAAACGAGCAGGGATAATCGTCATGGCACTCATTAAACTAAAACCAACAACTCCGGGGCAGCGTGCAGTATTGCGCGTGGTCAATCCTGAACTGCATAAAGGTAAGCCAGTAGCAGCATTGCTGGAAAAGAAAACCAAGACTGCGGGTCGTAACAATAACGGTCATATTACTACTCGCCACATGGGCGGGGGTCATAAGCAGCATTATCGTTTGGTCGATTTCAAGCGCAACAAAGATGGCATTCCTGCTACGGTTGAGCGTTTGGAATATGATCCAAACCGTAGTGCGAACTTGGCTTTGCTGTGCTATGCCGATGGTGAGCGTCGTTACATTATTGCGCCTAAAGGCGTATCAGCTGGCGCAGCTCTGGTGAGCGGATCTGAAGCGCCAATCAAGGCAGGTAATGCTTTGCCTTTGCGTAACATTCCAGTCGGCTCAACAATACATTGCATCGAGATGTTGCCTGGCAAGGGCGCGCAACTTGCACGCTCAGCTGGTACGTCAGTTCAGTTGCTGGCTCGTGAAGGAAGCTACGCTCAATTGCGTTTGCGTTCTGGCGAAATCCGCAAGGTGCATATTGATTGCAAAGCAACGCTCGGCGAAGTGGGTAATTCAGAGCACAGTCTGCGTTCTATCGGTAAAGCCGGTGCGATGCGTTGGCGCGGTGTTCGCCCTACCGTTCGTGGTGTGGTAATGAATCCGGTTGATCACCCACATGGTGGTGGTGAAGGTAAAACCGCAGCAGGTCGTCATCCAGTTAGTCCATGGGGCGTGCCAGCTAAGGGTTTCCGTACACGTCGCAACAAGCGCACTACGGGCATGATCGTGCGTCGTCGCTTTCAGGTTTAAGGGGTAGATATATATGGCACGTTCGATTAAAAAAGGTCCGTTTGTTGATGCTCACTTGCTCAAAAAGATTGAGACAGTTCGCGCAACTAACGATAAGCGTCCGGTTAAAACTTGGTCTCGCCGTTCAACGGTGCTGCCTGAATTTGTCGGTCTGACTATTGCTGTGCATAACGGAAAATTACATATTCCTGTTTATGTTTCTGAAAACATGGTGGGTCATAAGTTAGGTGAATTTTCCTTGACACGTACCTTTAAGGGCCATGCTGCAGATAAAAAAGCAGTGGTGAAGAAATAAGGAATGATGATGACAACCACTACAGCAGTAGCAAGAAAAATTCACCTCTCGGCACAAAAGGGTCGTTTGGTGGCCGATCAGATTCGCGGTTTGCCCGTTGCGCAAGCATTGAATATTTTGAATTTCAGTCCAAAGAAGGCTGCGACTATCATTAAGAAGGCATTGGATTCAGCTATCGCGAATGCAGAGCACAATGATGGTGCAGACATTGATGAGCTAAAAGTCAAAGTTATTTACGTTGATAAGGCAGCATCAGGAAGAGGTTTTTCGGCGCGCGCAAAAGGCCAAGGCCATCGCCTCGAAAAGCAAACTTGTCACATCACTATCAGCGTGGGGAGCTAAGGATTATGGGACAAAAAATTCATCCAACCGGTTTCCGGTTGTGCGTTCGTAAAAATTGGGATTCTAAGTGGTACGCCAATAGCAAAGATTTCTCAAGCTTGTTGCTGAAAGATATTGATGTGCGTGCTTACCTCAAGAAAAAATTGGTAACGGCAGGTGTTTCCAAAATTGTTATCGAGCGTCCTGCTAAGAATGCAAAGGTAACGATTTACACCGCTCGCCCAGGTATGGTAATTGGCAAAAAGGGCGAAGATATCGAGACATTGCGCGCTGAGTTGCGCAAGCGCATGGGCCTTCAATCTGTTGACGTTGCAATTGAAGAAGTGCGCAAGCCAGAAATCGATGCACAATTAATCGCTGAAAGCATTACTTCTCAACTTGAGAAGCGCATTATGTTCCGTCGCGCGATGAAGCGTGCGATGCAAAATGCGATGCGTTTAGGCGCGCAAGGCATCAAGATTATGAGCGCAGGTCGCTTGAATGGTATCGAAATCGCGCGTACTGAATGGTATCGCGAAGGACGTGTGCCATTGCATACACTGCGCGCTGATATTGACTACGGCACGGCTGAAGCCAAAACAACCTACGGCATTATTGGCGTAAAAGTTTGGGTTTATAAAGGTGAGATGACAAACCAAGAAGCGGTTGCACCAGTAGTCGCTGAAGTTGAAAAGAAAGTAAGAAAGTCGGGAGCTAAGCATGCTACAGCCAGCTAGAAGAAAGTATCGTAAGGAGCAAAAAGGCCGTAATACTGGCATTGCTACCCGTGGCAACAAAGTTAGCTTTGGTGAATTTGGTCTGAAAGCTGTTGTGCGTGGACGTTTGACAGCACGTCAAATCGAAGCGGCGCGTCGTGCGATGACCCGTCACATTAAGCGCGGTGGGCGTATTTGGATCCGTATTTTCCCGGACAAGCCGATCTCTAAAAAGCCAGCTGAAGTTCGTATGGGTAATGGTAAAGGTAATCCTGAGTACTACGTAGCCGAGATTCAGCCGGGCAAGATGTTGTATGAAATGGATGGCGTGGATGAAACTTTGGCGCGTGAAGCGTTTCGTTTGGCAGCGGCAAAATTGCCATTAGCCACCACTTTTGTAGTTAGACAGGTAGGGACATAACATGAAGACTAGTGAACTTAAAGCTAAGTCGGTAGCGGATTTGCAAACAGAGCTGCTGTCATTGACTAAATCTCAATTCGTTATGCGCCTGCAGGTTGCAACACAGCAATTGACCAACACTAGCGAATTCCGCAAAGTGCGCCGTCAAGTTGCACGCATTAAAACTATATTGACAGAGAAGGGTGCGCAGCAATGAGCGATGCCAAAATGAAACGTACCCTGACGGGTATAGTAACAAGCGACAAAATGGACAAAACAGTAACCGTTTTGGTTGAGCGTAAAGTTAAACATCCGCTATTGGGCAAAATCATTCGCGTTTCTAAAAAATACCATGCGCATGATGAAGCAAATGAGTTTCATACAGGTGATCAGGTGATGATAGAGGAATGCCGCCCACTGGCTAAAACAAAGGCTTGGCGCGTTGCTGAATTATTGGTAAAAGGTGTTGCTGTTTAATTGAAATTAAATCTTGCATATTTTTAAAATATGCATATAATGCGCGGCTTCGTTGTATCGCCGTTCGCGGCGACCTAACCCTTAACGGGTTCCAAAACTGGCCGCCGCTAGCGGAAAAAGTTGGAGATTAAATAATGATTCAAATGCAAACTGTTTTAGATGTGGCTGACAATACGGGTGCGCGCTCAGTAATGTGCATTAAAGTATTGGGTGGTTCTAAGCGTCGTTATGCTTCCGTTGGTGATGTTATCAAGGTGAGTATTCGTGATGCAGCGCCACGTGGTCGCGTAAAAAAAGGCGAAGTGTATAACGCAGTTGTGGTTCGTACCGCTTTTGGTGTGCGTCGTAGCGATGGTTCTTTGGTTAAGTTTGATGGCAATGCAGCGGTTTTGCTGAACGCCAAGCTAGAGCCAATTGGCACACGCATATTTGGGCCGGTGACACGCGAATTGCGCACTGAAAAATTCATGAAGATTGTTTCTTTAGCGCCAGAAGTGCTTTAAGCAACAACGAATCGAATCGAGGAAAATCATGCGCAAGATTAAGAAAAACGATGATGTCATCGTAATCGCAGGTAAGGACAAAGGCAATCGCGGTAATGTGCTGCAAGTGCTGGGTGATCATCTGTTGGTTGGTGGTATCAATAAAGTTAAAAAGCATCAGAAGCCAAATCCTGTCAAAGGTATGACAGGTGGCATAGTGGATATGGAAGCTCCGATTCATATTTCTAATGTGGCTATTTATAACACTGCCGCTCAGAAGGGCGATCGTGTTGGCATTAAAACGCTGGGGGATGGACGCAAGGTTCGTGTGTTCAAATCTAACGGCGAAGTGATTGACGCTTAAGGGGTATAGAGCATGGCTCGTTTGCACGATTTTTACAAAAATAAGGTTGCAGCTGATCTTATGAAGCAGTTTGGCTACACTTCCATTATGCAAGTGCCGCGCATCGAAAAAATCACCTTGAATATGGGTGTGGGTGAAGCGGTGGCGGATAAAAAAGTAATGGAGTTTGCGGTTGGTGACATGCAAAAAATTGCAGGTCAAAAGCCTGTGGTCACGATGTCTAAAAAGTCTATTGCGGGTTTTAAAATTCGTGAAGGTTATCCGGTGGGTTGCAAAGTAACTCTGCGTAAAGAGCGTATGTATGAGTTCTTGGATCGCTTGGTTTCAGTGGCTATCCCGCGTATTCGCGATTTCCGTGGCATCTCAGGCAAGTCCTTTGATGGTCGTGGTAATTACAATATGGGCGTGAAAGAGCAAATCATTTTCCCTGAAATTGAATACGAAAAAATTGATGCTTTGCGTGGTATGAACATTACGATTACCACGTCGGCAAAAACTGATGAAGAAGCTAAGGCTCTTTTGTTGGCATTCAAACTCCCATTAAAGAAGTGAGAGATTAATAATGGCTAAGATGGCAGTAATTAACCGTGAGCAAAAACGTCGTGAAATGGTTGCGAAATTTGCACCTAAGCGCGCTTTGTTAATCGCAACAATTTCAAATATGAGTGCTAGCGATGAAGATCGCGCAGCGGCTCGTTTGAAGTTGCAGGCATTGCCTCGCGACTCAAGTCCAGTTCGTTTGCGCAACCGTTGTGCATTGACGGGTCGTCCACGTGGCACGTTTAGAAAATTTGGTTTAGCGCGTATCAAAGTTCGCGAGTTCGCGATGCGCGGTGAAATTCCAGGCATCGTTAAGGCTAGCTGGTAGGAGAAATTATATGAGCATGAGTGATCCAATCTCCGATATGTTGACTCGCATTCGTAATGCGCAGATGGCAGAAAAAACATCAGTCGTAATGCCTTCTTCGAAGTTGAAGGTGGCGATTGCGGAAGTGTTGAAAGACGAAGGTTATGTTGATGGCTTTAGTGTCATCGCAATGGGTGGTAAGTCAACATTGGAAATCGGCCTGAAATACTACGGTGGTCGCCCAGTAATTGAAAGTATCCAACGTATTAGTCGTCCTGGACTCCGTGTTTACAAGGGTTCTGAGGATATTCCTAAAGTGATGAACGGTTTGGGTATCGCGATCGTTTCCACTTCCAAAGGTTTAATGACCGACCGCAAAGCACGCGCCAATGGTATTGGTGGCGAAGTGTTGTGCGTAGTCGCGTAGCGAGGTAAGTATGTCTAGAGTTGCTAAAAATCCTGTTGCCTTGCCTAAGGGCATTGAAGCGACAGTATCTGCGAGCGAAATTTCGGTTAAAGGTCCTTTGGGTACGCTGAAGCAAGTTTTGTCTTCCGATGTGAGCGTAACTCAAGAGGGTGATAATCTTTTGTGTAAAGCACAAAATGACTCTACTCAAGCTGATGCCATGTCAGGAACGATTCGCGCGTTAGTTGCGAATATGGTGCATGGCGTAAGCAAAGGATTTGAGCGTAAGTTGACCTTAGTTGGCGTGGGTTATCGCGCACAGGCGGCTGGCGACACATTGAATCTGACGTTAGGCTTTTCTCATCCAGTGTCTTACAAGATGCCGGCAGGTGTGAAGGTTGAAACGCCAACACAAACTGAAGTCGTTTTGAAGGGTGTCAATAAGCAGCAAGTGGGGCAAGTTGCTGCTGAGATTCGTGCTTTCCGTGAGCCAGAGCCTTATAAAGGTAAGGGTGTGCGTTATAGCGATGAAGTCGTGCTCTTGAAAGAGACTAAGAAGAAATAAGTTGGGCAGAAGTAATTCAAGCGGAAATTATTGAGGCATATATGTTGAATAAAAAAGAAGCTCGTCAGCGCAGGGCACGCAAAACTCGTGCACGTATTGCTGAAAAGAAAACGGTTCGTTTGGCTATTAACAGAACCAATTTGCATATCTACGCGCAGATTATTTCTGCTTGCGGTAGCAAGATTTTGGCGAGTGCATCTAGTGCAGAAGCGGATGTTCGTAAAGACTTGGCAAATGGCGGCAATGCAGCTGCGGCTGCAGTTGTGGGTAAACGTATCGCTGAAAAAGCTAAGGTTGCGGGCATTTCTCAAGTTGCGTTTGACCGTTCCGGTAATCGTTATCATGGTCGCATCAAAGCGTTGGCTGAGGCCGCGCGCGAACATGGCTTGCAATTCTAATTGGAGTTAAGTGATGGCTAAGCCGCAAGGAAAAATGCAGCAACAGGAAAAGCGTGACGACGGTCTCATCGAAAAGATGATTTCTGTTAATCGCGTGACTAAGGTTGTTAAAGGTGGTCGTATCATGGGATTTGCTGCACTCACAGTGGTGGGTGATGGTGATGGTCGTGTTGGTATGGGTAAAGGTAAGTCTAAAGAAGTACCTTTGGCTGTGCAAAAAGCGATGGATGAGGCGCGCCGCAATTTGACTAAAGTAAGTTTGAAGAGTGGTACCTTGCATCACACCGTTATCGGTAAGCATGGTGCAGCTAAAGTGCTGATGCAGCCTGCTTCTGAGGGTACTGGTATTATTGCTGGCGGCGCGATGCGCGCTGTGTTTGAAGCAGCTGGCGTGCGTGATGTATTGGCGAAATGTATCGGTTCAAGCAATCCATATAACGTTGTGCGTGCCACGCTTAACGCGTTGAACGCAATGAATTCGCCCTCTCAGATTGCTGCGAAGCGCGGCAAGAACGTTGACGAAATTTTGGGGTAAGTCATGACTACAGCTAAAACAATTAAAGTAACGCAGATCAAAAGTCTGATTGGCACTAAGCAATCTCACCGCGCGACAATACGCGGCTTGGGTTTGCGTCGTATCAACCACACCGTGCAACTGGAAGATACAGCTTGCGTGCGTGGCATGATTAACAAAGTGTTTTACATGGTTAAGTGCGAGGCATAAAGAATGCAACTCAATAAAATACAACCTGCAAGTGGTGCTAAACACGCGAAACGCCGTGTTGGTCGTGGTATCGGTTCAGGATTAGGCAAAACAGCTGGTCGCGGACATAAAGGACAAAAGTCACGTACTGGCGGTTTCCATAAAGTCGGTTTTGAAGGTGGTCAAATGCCTTTGCAGCGTCGTCTGCCTAAGCGCGGCTTCGTTTCTTTGACGCGTTATGATACTGCGCAAGTTCGCTTGTCTGATTTGCAAAGCTTGCCAGTGGATAGCATCGACATCTTGGCTCTTAAGCAAGCAGGCGTGGTTCACGCGAATGCGTTGACAGTAAAAGTAATTTTGTGTGGTGAGCTGACTCGTGCAGTAAAGTTGCAGGGCGTGTTAGCGACTAAAGGCGCGCGCGCAGCGATTGAAGCTGCTGGCGGCAGCTTGGTTGATTAAGGTTAATCGTACGTGAGCACAGCAGGTAAGACGGAGACTAAAGGCAAGTACGGCGACTTAAGTGCTAGGTTGTG
>CANFCA010000037.1 GCA_947445045.1 Gallionellaceae bacterium | reverse complement strand
TACCTTGGTCATGCCGAGGCAAACTTAACCAATGCCGATGCAGTGGTGGTATCGACCGCTGTGGGTAAAGATAACCCTGAAGTGGTGGCTGCGCGGGTGCGGCATATTCCTATCGTGCCACGCGCCATGATGTTGGCGGAATTGATGCGTTTGCGTCAGGGTATTGCTGTAGCGGGGACGCATGGCAAGACCACGACAACATCGCTGACAGCCAGCATTTTAGCCAAAGGTGGATTAGACCCGACTTATGTCATCGGTGGGAAATTAACCAGCAGCGGCACGAATGCAAGATTGGGGCAAGGCGATTTTATCGTCGCCGAAGCCGATGAATCCGATGCTTCATTTCTATATTTGCAACCGATCTTGGCAGTCATCACCAACATTGATGCTGACCACATGGAAACTTATGGTCACGACTTCGCCAAGCTTAAACAAGCATTCGTCGATTTCGTTGAGCATCTGCCTTTTTACGGCATGGCGATGCTGTGTATCGATGATGCCAATGTGCGTGAAATTTTGCCGCGCATTTCCAAACCGGTTTGCACTTACGGTCTGAGTGAGGACGCACAAATTCGCGCAGTGAATGTACGCCATGAAAGTGGAACGATGCACTACACCGTCCAGCGTCGCGGCATCGGTGCGGACAAGGATTTAATTATCACTTTGAATCTGCCGGGCATACACAACGTGCTGAATTCTCTGGCAGCAATTGCGGTTGCTTTGGAAGTGGGCGTGACGGATGACGCAATCGTTGCGGCACTCGCCGAGTTTGAGGGAGTGGGCAGACGCTTCCAGCGCTATGGTGAAATTAAATTACCGCCGACTGCGCTCCTCCACCCCAACCCTGATAAAACAACTAGCCATTCGACTAAGCACGCGAGCGGGCAAGTCGCTGGTTATCCCCCGAAGGGAGAAGGAGCAATCGTTGCAGCTTCTCGCGGCAGCTTTACTCTTATCGATGACTATGGACATCATCCGGTGGAGATGGCGGCGACCTTGGCAGCGGTGCGCGGAGCATTTCCCGACAAGCGCTTAGTGCTTGCCTTTCAGCCACATCGTTACACGCGTACCCGTGATGTGTTTGATGATTTCGTCAAAGTGTTATGCACGGTCGATGCGTTGGTGTTGGGTGAGGTGTATGCAGCAGGTGAGCAGCCTATTGTGGCGGCGGATGGTCGTGCGTTGATGCAAGCTTTGCGCGTGGCGGGGCAAAGTGCCGCTGTGTTTGTGGAGCAGATTACCGATATGCCGCAAGCAATTATGCAGATGGTGCGCGATGGCGACGTGGTGATCACCATGGGCGCAGGGTCGATAGGTTATACGCCGGGCGCATTAGTGCAATTACAACAGCCATGAATATGAGCGAGATAAAACAATTCAGCGATTGCGAGTTACGCGGTGAGTTACGTCATAACGTGGCGATGAACAAGCACGTCAGTTGGCGCGCGGGTGGTGTGGCGGAACGCATGTATCAACCTGCTGACGTGGCTGATTTGCAGGTGTTCTTGCGCAGCTTGTCTGTAGATGAGCCGCTGTATGTGGTTGGCTTGGGCAGCAATTTATTAGTACGTGATGGCGGTGTGCGCGGCACGGTGCTGTTGATGCATGGTGCGTTGAAAGAATTACGTTTGGTAAGTGCCAACACACTCTCCCCGCAAGGGGGAGGCCGTGGTTGTAAAGACGCTGAAGCGTCAACAACCACGCTCTATGCAGAATCAGGCGTAGCAGGGGCAAAGCTGGCGCGGTTTGCGGCGACACACCATTTAAGCGGTGCTGCTTTTTTTGCCGGAATCCCAGGCACGGTCGGTGGCATGCTGGCGATGAATGCAGGTTGTTACGGCAGTGAAACGTGGCAAAAAGTGCAGCACGTCTTGGTGGTAAATCGTCGCGGAGAGTTGTTCCAACGCGGTGCTGAAGATTATGAGATTGGCTACCGTCATGTTGCCGCACTCGGTACTCAGGAAGAGTGGTTTGTCGCGGCATGGCTAAAGTTTGAAGCGGGTGATAGTGATACTGCGCGTCAAGAAATTAAAGCGTTGTTGAATAAACGCATCACATCACAGCCGTTGAATTTACCCAATGCGGGTTCGGTGTTTAGAAATCCGCCTAACGATCACGCAGCGCGATTGATAGAGCAGTGTGGGCTGAAAGGCAAGCAGATTGGCGGTGCGCAGGTATCTGCAAAGCACGCCAATTTCATTGTGAATGTTGGCGGTGCGACAGCAGCCGACATCGAGAATTTGATTAAAGAAGTGCTTGATGTGGTCGATATGAAGACAGGGGTGAAGTTGCATCCAGAAGTCAGAATCATAGGTGAGGCGGCATGAACAAATTTGGAAAAGTGTCAGTGTTATTCGGCGGTAAATCTGCTGAACGCGAAGTGTCACTTAAGAGCGGTGCGGCGGTATTGGCAGCTTTGTTGCGTAGTGGTGTGGATGCTCATGCGTTCGACCCCGCGACACGTAATTTACAAGAACTCAAAGACCAAAATTTTAGCTGTGCCTTCATCGCGCTGCATGGACGTTACGGCGAAGACGGTACGGTGCAAGGCGCGCTGGAGTTGTTGGGCATTCCTTACACGGGCAGTGGAGTCATGGCTTCGGCATTGGGCATGGATAAGTGGCGCACCAAGCTGGTGTGGCAGGCGGCGGGTTTGCCAATACCCGATTACGAAATGTTGAATGCGAATAGCGATGCGGCAACTATCGTAAAAAAATTAGGCTTGCCGTTATTCGTAAAGCCTGCCAATGAAGGCTCTAGTGTTGGCATCAGCAAAGTAAAAGCAGCCAGTGATTTGCAGGCAGCGTATCAAGAAGCGGTGAAATATGACTCGTTGGTGATTGCTGAAAGTTTTGTTGGCGGCGGCGAATACACCGCTGCGATTTTGGGCGAGCAAGCTTTGCCTGTTATCAAGATTGAGCCTGCCAACGAGTTCTACGATTACGAAGCCAAGTATTTGCGCGATGACACGCGCTATCTATGTCCGAGTGGATTGAGTGCCGAGCAAGAAGTGGAGATGCAAGGTTTAGCGAAACAAGCATTCGCACTCATTGGTGGACAAGGTTGGGGACGTGTGGATTTTCTGATGAGCGAATCAGGCAAGCCTTATGTGCTGGAAGTAAATACCTCGCCGGGCATGACTGACCATAGCCTAGTGCCTATGGCGGCGCGGCAGGCAGGTATTAGCTTTGAACAGTTGGTGGTGAAAGTGTTGGAGTTAGCGCATGTGGGATAACCACGCACTGTTGCGCAACATCGCCAACACACTATTTGCATTAAGTGCACTTGCGATTTTGTACGGCGCGATTTATTACACGGTGCATTTGCCCAATTTATTTCCGATACAGAGTGTGCGCTTGAGTAGCGCGCCAGCAAGAGTGGTGGCGAGTGAAGTGTTGCAAGTGGTGCGTAGCGAAGTGCGTGGAAATTTCTTCACGGTTGATATTGATCGTGTGCGACGTTCGGTAGAGAGATTGCCGTGGGTGCGCAACGTCAGTATTCGCCGCGAGTTTCCCAATCACTTGGTGATGGAAGTGGAAGAGCATCAAGCTCTGGCGCATTGGAACAACGGTGCATTGGTTAATCAGCAAGGCGAAGTTTTTGCGGCTACAAGTGAGCAAGTGCTGCCGAGTTTTATTGGCCCTGATGAAGCATCGCATGAATTGACCGAGCAGTATGCGCAGCTGAGCCAGCAGCTCGCAACGCTTAATTTACAAGCGACTCAGCTGGCCTTGTCACCACGCCATGCTTGGCAAGTGCGGCTGAGTAACGAGATGGTTTTGGAGTTGGGGCGTGAAGATATGCAACAACGCTTGGCAAGATTTGTAACGGTGTATCCCTACAGTATCGCTGCGATGAATATGAAATATGTCGATCTGCGCTACCCCAATGGATTCGCGGTTAGCAGCGCAGTTAAGAGCTAAAGCAGCGCAGTTAAAAAATAGAGATGTAGTAGGAGAAATAGGATGAGTAGAAATAAAGAAAATAAGAATTTGGTGGTCGGCTTGGACATAGGCACGTCCAAAGTAGTCGTCATCGTTAGTGAAGTGAAGCCGGATAACTCGCTGGAAGTAATCGGCATGGGCATGCAGCCTTCTGCTGGAATGAAAAAGGGCATGGTGGTCAATATCGAAGCCGCTGTAGGCGCGATACAAGGTGCGGTGCAAGAAGCAGAGCTGATGGCAGATTGCAAAATTCATGATGTATATACCGGCATAGCAGGCAGCCATATTCGCAGTTTGAATTCGCGCGGCATGGTGAAAATTAAAGATAAAGAAGTCACGCAAGCGGACATTGATCGCGTGATTGAAACCGCTAGTTCAATCAGCCTGCCGAGCGATCAGCAGATTCTGCACATCCTTGAACAAGAATTCAGTATTGATGGGCAAGAAGGAATCAAAAAGCCGCTGGGTATGAGCGGTATGCGATTGGATGTTGAAGTGCATATCGTCAATGGCGCAGTTGCTGCGGTGCAAAACATCATGAAGTGTATCCATCGTTGTGGTTTGGAAGTAAATGAGTTGATCTTGCAACCGTTGGCCTCAAGTAAATCGGTGCTGGAAGAAGATGAAAAAGAACTCGGCGTATGCATCGTCGATATAGGTGGTGGGACAACTGATATTGCGGTGTTCACTGGCGGCGCGATCCGTCACACCGCCGTGATTCCAATTGCGGGCGATCAAATTACTAACGACATCGCTATGGCATTGCGTACCCCGACACAAGACGCGGACGACATCAAAATCAAGCATGGTTGTGCGCTGCGTCAGTTAGTCACCAGCGGCACGATTGAAGTGCCCGGTGTGGGTGAGCGCGGCCCGCGCACCCTGTCGCGTCAGACCTTGGCGGAAGTAATCGAGCCACGCGTCGAAGAATTGTATTCACTGGTGCAGCAAGAGTTGCGTCGCAGTGGTTTCGAAGATTTGCTTTCGTCCGGCATCGTCATTACCGGCGGCAGCAGCGCCATGCAAGGCATGGTTGAGCTGGGCGAAGAAATTTTCCATTTGCCGGTGCGTTTAGGCATTCCGAAATATGTAGGGGGCTTGTCTGATGTGGTGAAAACGCCTCGCTTGTCAACGGGTGTAGGGCTATTGCTGTATGGCTTGGAAAACCATCAGCGCAATGTTGAGACGCGTAGCAAAGTGAGTAGTTTTGGTGACATAACCTCAAAGATGAAGGCGTGGTTTACGGGGAACTTTTAGCAGTTTGGTTAGTGGTGTTCAGGTTTAATTTTTAATTTTAAGGAGAGCGAAATGTTTGAACTTTTGGAAGCGCAAAGTCAGGATGCAATCATCAAAGTGGTTGGCGTAGGCGGTTGCGGCGGCAATGCCGTGGATCACATGATTGAACAAGGCGTGCAAGGCGTTGAGTTCATCGTCATCAACACTGACGCGCAAGCGCTCAAACGAAGTAAGGCCACTACTCAATTGCAGATTGGCTCTAACATCACCAAAGGTTTAGGTGCAGGGGCGAAGCCGTCAGTCGGTCAAGCCGCTGCTGAAGAAGATCGCGAACAAATTAAAGAAATGTTGCGCGGCGCAAATATGGTGTTCATCACAGCGGGTATGGGCGGTGGCACAGGAACAGGTGCTGCCCCTATCGTCGCGCAAATCGCCAGAGAGTTGGAAATTTTAACCGTGGCAGTGGTGACTAAGCCGTTTGCTTACGAAGGCAATCGCATGCGTTTTGCCAAGGCCGGTATTGAAGCATTGCATGAGCATGTTGACTCACTCATCATCGTGCCGAATTCAAAATTGATGGAAGTATTGGGCAATGACATCACCGTACCGGAAGCCTTTAAAGCCGCTAACGGCGTGCTGCAAGGCGCAGTGGCGGGTATCGCCGAAGTGATTAACGTACCGGGATTGATTAACGTCGATTTTGCAGACGTGCGCACCGTGATGTCAGAAAACGGCATGGCGATGATGGGTTCAGCGATTGCCACAGGCGTAGATCGTGCGCGCATCGCCGCAGAGCGCGCAATCGCCAGCCCGTTGTTAGAAGATATTGATATGTCTGGCGCACGCGGTGTGTTGGTGAACATCACCTCATCCAGCATGTTGCGCTTGAAAGAAATCGACGACGTAATGGAATGCGTGCAATTCGCCGCCGAAGAAGCAACGGTCATTGTCGGCTCAGTATTCGACGAGAACATGGGCGATGGTCTGCGAGTAACCGTGGTGGCAACTGGCTTAGGCGCACCCTTGGCGCGCAAACAACCTAAACCAGAAGTCGTGTTTCGCAGCGAGGAAACCTATCAGCGCACTGGGACAGATAACGAGCCTATCGCCAACGTCAACTATGGTGAATTGGAAACCCCAACCATCATGCGCAGCGGACGTAGAGCAGCGGTAGATGCGATGGAAAAATCGGGCGTGGATACTTACGATATTCCTTCGTTCTTGCGTAAACAGGCGGATTGATTTTGAGCCAACAGTGTAGGGTGGGAATTTGTTGCTCACCCAAGCCTGGCATTAGAGGATATTCATACGATTTCAGTGTCTACCTTACGTTAGACGCTAAGGGGATTTGCCATGTATGACCTAATGTTTGTTGGACTTGGTGCTTCAGCATTCGGCACACTACTTGGCGCATGGCTATCCTTCCGCTTTACCAAAGATTTTCAGCAATCATTGCTAGATCACCAGTTGGTTTTCAATGCAAAACAAGCTGAGCAAGATGTTCAGTTTCGAAAAGAGCTACACACTGAACAATTAGAGTCCCTAAAGAATCTTCATTCAATGCTGAATACAAAACTTGGTATGGTTGCTGGCGCTTCATTGTCATCACGCGAGAGGCTATGACTGCTAACGCCGCGCCAATCAGATATCCCTATAAACAAGCAGCTGAGAACTAAAAGGGTTGGCATCACAATAATTTATCACCCACCTAAACTAGCAACAGCAATATGTTAAAATTCACCCCATGATTTCACCCATAAAAACAGCGATGGTTAAGCAGCGCACCTTAAAAAACTCGGTCAACGTGACGGGTGTGGGTTTGCATAGCGGCGAAAAAGTTACGCTGGGTTTGCGTCCTGCGCCGTCCAATACGGGCATTGTGTTTCGTCGCGTGGATGTGAAGCCTATTGAGGAGATTCGTGCGCGAGCTGATCTGGTGCATGACACGCGACTCTCCACCTGCATGGAACAAAACGGGGTGCGTGTAGCGACTATCGAACATCTAATGTCCGCGCTGGCTGGGCTGGGTATCGACAACATTTATGTTGATTTGGATAGTGCCGAAGTACCGATTATGGACGGCAGCGCAGGGACGTTTGTGTTCTTGCTGCAATCAGCGGGCATCGTTGAACAGTTTTCTGCCAAAAAATTCATTCGCGTGAAAAAGACCATTGAGGTTAAGCAGGGCGATAAGTGGGTGCGCTTTGAGCCGCATCAAGGTTATAAATTAACCTTCACCATCAATTTTACCCACCCCGTATTTGCCAACACCAAGCAACATGTGGTGGTTGATTTGGGTGAGCATTCCTATATCCATGAAATAAGTCGCGCACGCACTTTCGGTTTTATGCACGATGTGGAAAATATGCGTGCGCAAGGTTTGGCGTTAGGTGGCGGTTTGGATAATGCCATCGTGATGGATGATTACCGCGTGCTGAACCCAGATGGGCTGCGCTCGGATGATGAGTTCGTTAAACACAAAGTGCTCGATGCGATTGGCGATTTATATTTGTTGGGTCATCCCGTGATTGGCGCATTCTCCGGCTATAAATCAGGCCATGCCATGAACAACGCCTTGGTGCGCGAATTACTCGCCGACCAGGAAGCGTGGGAATTGGTCACTTTCGACAACGTCGAAGCCGCCCCTGATTTTTTACGTCTGCAACTTCAAACGATTTAATCTCAAACCAGAAGCGGGGAAACTATGTTGATCCTGCGTTTGTTCGTTGTGTTGGTGGTGCTAGTGCTGGCACTCAGCGTTGCCATGTCCATCTTAAAGCGTGATGCCCGCTACCTCAAATTCGCTAGACAGGTTTTGCAACTAAGCGTGT
>CANFCA010000036.1 GCA_947445045.1 Gallionellaceae bacterium | reverse complement strand
TCTTCGCTGTAACCGAAGCCATCTAAAATAACGAGTAATACAGGCGTGACGTTCATTGAGGTAAAATAAGTAGTGGCTAATTTTGTAAAGTGTAATTTTAGCTGATTATCGTATTGGGAGGCGTAATTGTGACTGGAAAATTGATCGATAAAGAAGAGGATATTCAACAGGCGGCGCAGGCGATGAAAGCCATTGCACATCCGCTGAGGCTGAAAATATTGTGCGTGCTGGGTAATCAAGAGCTCAGCGTGCAAGATATTGTTGAGCAAGTCGGCACATCGCAAAGCAATATCTCGCAGCATCTAGCCAAAATGCGTGATCAAGGTGTGTTAGCCACACGTAAGGAATCGAATTGGGTGTATTACCGAATTGGTGACATACGCACACTCAAGTTGATTGGCATGATGCGGGATGTATTTTGTACTGTGTAGTGAGGGCTTGATTTTTCTTCATAATATTAGTACATTCTAATATGTATAAATAGCGGATGACGAGGACATAGTGAAAAAGTATTGCTTGGGAATGTTTTTGTTAATGAATGTCGCAACATTACAGGCGGAGGAACAACTTGCTGTTGCACCTGTAGAGTTTCGTGAAGTGTCGCAAACTTATAGCGTGGAAGGTGTGGTGGAGGCTACGCGCCAGTCCACGGTGTCAGCGCAAATTGCGGGGCGTGTAAAAGAAGTGCTATTTGACGTGGGTGATCACGTCAACAAAGGGCAGGTGATTTTACGCATCGACCAAAGCGAAGCAGCACAAGCTGTCGCGGGCAGCCAAGCGCAGGTGTTGCAAGCACAAGCCAATTTGCAAAACGCACAAGCCACCTATGAACGCAGCAAACAATTATTTGCGCAAAAATTCATTAGCCAAGCTGCTTTGGATAAAGCACAAGCGGATTTTCAAGTGGCATCGGCTCAAGCAGCGGTCAGCAAAGCAGGCGCGGGGCAAGCAAATTTAACGCAAGGCTACACCACTGTTATTGCACCCTATAGCGGCTTGGTGGGTGCGCGCTTAGTGGAGGTTGGCGAAATGGTCATGCCCGGCAAGCCATTGATGACAGGGTTTGATCCTGCCGCGTTACGCGTGGTAGTGAATGTGCCGCAATTTAAATTGGCGGAGATTGGCGTGCATCCTCAAGCCAGTGTTGAAGTGCCCGCACTGAATCGTTGGATTAAATCAGCGTCCACTATTGTGCAGCCGTTAGCGGATGCGCGTACTCACAGTACGCAAGTGCGGATTTCCTTGCCGACCAACCAATCAGGCGTTTATCCGGGAATGTTTGTGCGTGCGCATTTTGTGGTGGGCAAGCAAAGAAAAATCGTGATTCCCAATAGTGCCGTATTGCGCCGCAGTGAAGTGGTTGCGGTGTATGTGGTGGATGAAAAAAATAGTGTGAAATTGCGCCAAGTTCGATTGGGTGATGTTCAAGCGGAAGGTGTCGTGGAAGTATTGGCGGGGTTGAGTGCTGGCGAACGCGTTGCGTTGGATCCGATTAAAGCGGGCATGCAAAAGTAAAAATTCGTTAAAACTGCCATAAGCCGTCACAAGCCATTATAGATAGTGCTTGTTGGCGGCTTTGAAATTTATTGAGGTGAAGAAATGGGTATTTCAGGACGCATTGCCAAATATTTTCTGCATTCGCAGATGACACCGTTGTTAGCACTGGTTGCCGTGCTTTTAGGGACTTTTGCGGTGCTGGTTACACCTCGCGAAGAGGAGCCACAAATCAATGTGACGATGGCGAATGTAATGATTGCCTATCCGGGCGCATCGGCAAAAGATGTGGCGCAAACGGTCGCTACACCTTCCGAGCAAGTGCTGTCACAGATCGCAGGTGTAGATCATGTTTACTCGGTGTCACAACCGGGCATGGCTGTGATTACGGTGCAGTTCAAAGTGGGTGAGCAGCATGTGCCCTCGCTAGTCAAGTTGTATGACGTAGTGAATTCGCATGCGGATTGGCTGCCACGCACCTTGGGCGTGTCGCAACCTATCATTAAGGCTAAAGGTATCGACGATGTGCCGATAGTCGGGTTGACCTTGTGGCGAAAACAAATTGCCGGAGGGGGTGTTGAGTTGACTCAAGTGGCTCACGCAATCGAGTCAGAGTTAAAACGCGTAGCAGGAACTCGGGAAGTTTCCACAATAGGCGCAACGCAACGCATGGTGCGAGTGTTACTTAATCCCGATAATCTGAATGCGTATCAGCTCTCGATTCAAGATGTGCGTGCAGCATTGCAATCGGCGAATGTCTCAGCAAATGCGGGTGTGCTGGTGCAGAACAATCGTGAAGTACTGGTGCAGACAGGGAGTTTTTTAAGTAATGCGAATGAAGTCAAACAACTGGTAGTCGGTGTATTTGAAGGCAAGCCGATATATTTGCGCGACATTGCCGAGGTGCAAGATGGTGCAGATCAACCGGCCAGTTATGTGTGGATGGGTACTGGGCCAGCGGCAGAAGACAAGCACATACTAGGTAACGGCGAATTTACCGCTGTCACCATCGCTATCACGAAAAAACCTGGTGCGAATGCAGTGGACGTGGCTAATAAATTATTGGCGCGTATAGAAGAGTTGAAGGGCAGCGTAATTCCCGCCGATGTGCAAGTTAACACCACGCGAAATTACGGCGAAACAGCAAACGACAAAGCGATGAAGCTGATTAAAAAATTGCTCTTCGCCACCGCAGCCGTGGTGCTATTAGTTTGGCTGACGATGGGGCGGCGCGAGGCTTTTGTTGTTGGGGTCGCCGTTTTGCTTACTTTGGCAGCCACGTTGTTTGCTTCTTGGGCATGGGGATTTACGCTTAATCGAGTGTCATTATTCGCATTGATATTTTCTATCGGGATATTGGTCGATGATGCGATTGTAGTGGTGGAAAATATCCACCGCCGTCGCGCATTAGCGACTCATCAACCGCTGTCAGAGATTATCCCAGAAGCCGTGGATGAGGTCGGTAGCCCGACAATTTTGGCGACGTTTACCGTGATTGCCGCTTTGCTGCCGATGGCGTTTGTCAGCGGACTGATGGGGCCATACATGAGCCCGATTCCGATCAATGCCAGCATGGGCATGTTGATTTCGCTGGCAGTCGCATTCGTCATCACGCCGTGGTTGGTGTTGAAGTTTGCCGGTGCACATCATGAAGAAATTCACGATGAGCGCGATACCAAATTGAGCCGCTTTTTCCGTGCCGTCCTCAGCCCATTTTTAAATGGTGTGCATGGCAAATCGGCGCGCCGTAAATTGTGGCTGGCCATATTGGGTGGTTTGCTACTGGCGATATCGCTAGGTGTCGTCAAGTTGGTGGTGTTGAAAATGCTGCCGTTCGACAATAAATCGGAATTCCAGGTGGTGGTGGATATGCCAAGCGGCACGCCAGTTGAGCAAACCAATGCGGTGTTGCATGAGCTGGGCAGCTATCTGGCGACCGTACCGGAAGTCACTGATTACGAGGCTTACGCAGGCACGGCTTCACCCATCAACTTTAACGGATTGGTGCGGCAATATTATTTGCGCAGTGGCGCAGAGCAAGGTGATATTCAGGTTAATTTACGCGACAAACATCAGCGCAATCGGAGTAGTCATCAGATTGCCACGGCGGTGTTCGAACCGATACAAAAAATCGCACAGCAATGGAATGCAAAAGTAAAAATCGTTGAAGTGCCACCGGGTCCACCTGTGATGTCGCCAATTGTGGCGGAAATTTACGGGCCGGATTATGAAGGTGCGCGCAATGTTGCCACTAAAGTACATGAACACTTTGCAAAAACTGACAGCATCGTTGGCATAGATGACACGCTCACCGAGGCCGCGCCTAAATTGTTGTTGCAGGTGTTGCAAAGTAAGGCGGCGCTGTTGGGTGTCGCACCTCACGACATTGTGGATGTAATAGGTGTGGCGCTATCCGGGCAAGATGCGACATCGTTGCATGATGCCAACTCGAAGTATGCGCCGCCCTTGCGTATTGGTTTGTCTGCCGAACAACGCAGCAACATCGACGCGGTTTTAAAACTTAAAGTGCGCGCAAAAGATGGTGTGCTCGTACCGCTTTCCGAGGTGGTGCAAGTTGTTCCGGTTCAGCGCGATTACCCGATTTACCACAAAGATTTGTTGCCCGTGGTGTATGTGGTAGGTGATATGACAGGCAAGCTGGATAGCCCGTTGTACGGCATGTTTGGCATCAATAGCAAGCTGAGTGGTATGCCATTGGAGCAAGGCGGAAAACTGGAGAGCTATTATTTCAAGCAGCCCAGCGATCCGTATGCGGGTTATGCGTTGAAGTGGGATGGAGAATGGCAAGTAACCTTTGAAACTTTCCGCGACATGGGTATCGCTTACGGTGTCGGGCTAATATTGATTTATTTGCTGGTGGTTGCACAGTTCAAATCCTATCTGGTGCCGCTGGTCATCATGGCACCGATTCCGCTCACTATCATCGGTGTGATGCCTGGCCATGCGTTATTTGGCTCGCAATTCACCGCCACTTCGATGATAGGCATGATTGCGCTGGCGGGTATCATCGTGCGGAATTCGATCTTGTTGGTGGATTTCATCAACCTGCAAATACGTGACGGCATCGATTTGCAACACGCGGTGATTGCGGCAGCGAGTGCCCGTGCCAAGCCGATTATTCTGACCGGGCTGGCCGCCATGCTGGGCGCGCTTTTCATACTCGATGACCCGATATTTAACGGGCTGGCGTTAGCGCTTATTTTCGGCATTCTGGTTTCAACCATGCTGACTTTGGTGGTGATTCCTGTGCTGTATTACGCCACGCTGTACAAAAAAATCCAGTAAAATTAACTCATAGATTTGAAGGAGTATCACCATGAATGCAGAAAGAATTGTCCGTACCATAGCAGGATCGTTTATCTTGATAACGTTGTTGTTGGGTGTAGAAGCCAGCCCATTTTTTTTGAGCAATAAATTTTTATGGTTCACCGCTTTTGTGGGGGCGAATCTCTTCCAAAGTGGCATCACCAAGTGGTGTTTACTGAGCGACATCCTCGTAAAGTTTGGCATTAAAAAGGGCTCGTGCTAAAAAATAGATTTGCTACATTGCGCTTAACCCATATCAGTTTGGCCCTAGTTGCCCTGATGTGGGTTTTTCCTTTTCTGCACGTCAGTCATGCGTATCCGATAACTACTTTTTATCAAGAGTGGTGGAGTGGATTGTTGGGTGTGATGGCAATGGCTTTGCTGGTCGAAAGCAGTTATTGGGATAAGCCCGAAGTCCCCCGTATTGCTCAATTACCCTTAGTTTTGATTGTGGTGGTCTTGCTGCAATGGCTGCTGGGCAGGGTCTCGTATTTCGACCAAGCGTTGTTGTTCGTGATGTATCTGTTATTTGCCATGTTGTTGATGTTGTTGGGGGCACGCCTGCGCGAAATTTTAGGGATACAAAAGCTATCGTACCTGTTGGCAATAGCGTTGCTGGTTGGCGCGGAACTCAACGCCTTTGTTGGGGTGCTGCAACATTTCAGTTGGCATACCATTTTTGATCATGTGGTCATCGCAAAGATGTCGGCGGTGGTGTATGGCAACCTTGCGCAACCTAATCACTTTGCGAATTACATCGCGTTAGGGATGATCTCGCTGGGATTTTTGTTTCAGAAGAAAAAAATTAAGTTCCCCTATGTCGTCTTGCTTGCTGTGCCGATGTTATTTGTGATGACGATGAGCGCTTCACGTAGTTCATGGTTGTATTTGTTGTTGATGGTGGTGATGGCTGGTTGGTGGTCGCGACGTGATGCCAGCCTCAAGCCGCTGCTGCGCTATAGCGTGCTGCTCATTGCTGGTTTCGGACTTATGCACTTGGTGGTGCAGATGCAAGTGATGACGACGGAGACGGGCAGTATCAATACCGTTGCGCGTTTGCTTGATCACGAAGAGACGGGCGACATCCGTTTATATCTGTGGCATGAGGCGGGCTTGATGTTCATGCACTCCCCCTTGCTTGGCGTGGGTTTTGGTCAATTTGCATGGCAGCATTTCCAGTTGTTGCCTGAGCTCAAGCAAAGCAATATTTTGGGTCTATACAACAATGCGCATAATTTAGTGATGCAGTTGGCGGCAGAAACGGGTGCGATAGGCTTGTTGATTTTTTTCGCATCAATCTTTGTGTGGGTGAATGCTGTTCGCAAAATAAAGTTAGAGGCGGAACATTGGTGGGGTTATGCCATTTTGGGTGTGCTGGCAATTCATAGTCTGCTCGAATACCCCTTGTGGTACTGCTACTTCTTGGCGGTGGCAGCCGTATTGTTGGGTATGTTCGATGAGACGCGTTATCGATTGAAGCTGAGGTTTATAGGCAGGATGTCGATGGCATTTACGCTGATAATGGGCTTGATGATGTTGTTGCAATTGATGTTGGGCTACAAAGGAATGGAAAAGATGTTGGCGGCTAGCCCCGCTTTAGATGCTAGCGCGCCGACAACTTCAGCTTCGCGGCGAGACACGTTGATTGCTTTGCATGGTGTACCGTTACTGTCGCCGTATGCAGAGCTATTTATGAGCGAGCGCATGGCGGTAGACGCGCAATATGCCAATGAGAAGTTAGTGCTAAATACACGGGTTACCCATTTTGTGCCTATTGCTACGGTGGTTTATCGCCAAGCGTTATTGTTGGCGCAAGTCGGACAGTTATCGCAAGCGAAAACCATATGGAATCAAGCGACCTGGTCTTACCCTGGAGATCGACCACTCCAGCAGCAAAAGTTAGAAGCACTTGCGGTGAAAGACCCCGCACACTTTTGGGGTCTGTTAGAATTCGCCCTCGAAAAAGAACAGGAGCGCGTCAGTGCAATTCATAACAAGTAATATCATGCCTATTTTTATCGCGCTCATGAGCGGCGCAATGTTGTTGTGGTCGTTTTTTGGTAACCGTATCCGAGGCATCAAAGAAATTGATTGTGTCGGTGCGTTGCAACTCATCAATCACAAAAATGCGCAGATACTCGATGTGCGTGAGGACAGTGAATACAAGGACGGACACGTGTTGAATGCGATACATATTCCCCTGGGCAAGTTGGGTGCGCGTATCGGTGAGTTGGAAAAATTTAAAAGCCAGCCGTTAGTAGTGATTTGTCGTAGCGGTAACCGATCTGGTTCGGCTTGTGCTGTGTTGGGTAAGCAAGGATTTGATCAAGCCTACAATTTAGAAGGTGGCGTGATGGCGTGGCAAAAAGCCAAATTGCCCCTACAGAAATAATTGGGAGAAGTAGAGCGTGCCTAAAATAGTGATGTACACAACCGAGGTCTGCCCTTACTGCGTGCGTGCCAAGCAATTGCTGCATAATAAAGGCGTTGCCGAAATCGAAGAGATTCGTGTTGATTTGCAGCCGGCGCTACGCATGGCGATGATGGAAAAAACAGGTCGCCGTACTGTGCCACAAATTTATATTGATGAGTTCCATGTTGGTGGCTATGACGATTTGGCAGCACTGAATCATGCGGGTGAATTGGATAAACTTTTAACAAAATAACGGAAGGGAAGCAACATGGACGAAGTGACTCAAGAAGCAAAACAACCAATGTTCAACATTGATAAAATCTATCTCAAAGATATTTCATGGGAAATACCGCATGCACCGGGAATTTTCTTGGAACGTGATGCCTCCACATTTGATGTGCAGTTGAATACACTCGCCAACTCAGTTAAAGAAGGCGTATTTGAAGTGATGATCATGGCGACGGTCACTTGCAAAATGGGTGAGAAGGTCGCGTATTTAATTGAAGTTAAATATGCCGGAATTTTCCAAGCACACAACATTCCGCAAGAAGAAATCGAACCGTTATTGGCAGTCACGTGCCCTGAAATCGTATTCCCCTATTTGCGCGAAGCCGTGTCGGAAATGACAGTGCGCGGCGGTTTCCCTCCGTTGTTGCTCAACCCGGTTAACTTCTTGGCGAGCTATCAAAATAGTAAAGCGCAGCAAGCTGCACCCGTTACAACTCACTAAATGTCGCAATATATTTCACGGCTGTGTGCCGCACTTCTGCTAATCAGCGCGAGTGCGGCACATGCCACGGAATATATTTCGGTAAAAGATAGCCACGCTATCTTTTACGACGCGCCGTCGGTCAAAGCAAAAAAACTTTTCGTGGTGAATCGCTACATGCCGCTTGAGCAAGTGGTGGTGTTGGATAGTTGGGTCAAGGTGCGCG
>CANFCA010000035.1 GCA_947445045.1 Gallionellaceae bacterium | reverse complement strand
GCAGTATCGCCCAAGCCTGATGATTTCAAATACGCTTCAGCGCGCTTTGCAATCGAACGTGGATCGCGGTCATAACCTTTGCCATCCGTTGGTTCGATTACGTCGCAAGTAATTACCAAAGTAACTTCATCCATGAACGGATCAATAAATGCAGACTCAGGATCAGGCATCAGCAACATATCAGAAGCTTGAATGCCTTTCCAACCGGCGATTGAAGAGCCGTCAAACGCGTGACCTTCTTCAAACTTATCCATACCCACATATTTAGCAGGCACGCCAACGTGCTGCTCTTTACCGCGCGTATCCGTAAAACGGAAATCGACGAATTTAACTTCACGGTCTTTAATCAACTTCAACACATCATTTGCCGACATCGACATAGCGCTCTCCCAAGATCAAATTAAAAAATAAAATACCTACCCGAAATTCTATACGCAGAAACTGTGCCAGTCTCAAACGCCCCACAGTTCGTCATTGTGCCATAAGCTAGACCCGCAGCACACTAGAAATTTGCACCAAAACTGAGCGTGATTTGCCTACAAATGGCCGAATTGGTGCATCAGCTAGACTGGCTTAGCTTTCCAAGCAAATGACTTCAACTTTAAAAATGGCTTTTCAATCACATACCAACTAATAAGGCCGCAAACTAATGCCGCACAGCTACTAAATATAAACAAAGCGCAAGGTTGAGTGGATGGAAAATACCAAAGAATCAGCTTTTGGATTGGCCAGCCGTATAGATACACTCCATAGGAGACATCGGGAAGTTTTAGAAATCCAGATAAAAATGGTGATGGCATGAAGGCAAAATAAAACAGCAAATATCCGCCGAATATGGCTATTGCCAACTCCGCCAAGTGGCTGCTGAACATTAAGCCAAATAGCAACAGTCCGCTTGCAACAAGCCATCTTTTTTCGAACAAAATTTTGTCACGGTATAAATAAAAGCTGCCACCGACGAAAAAAAGGCTCGCAAAGCGAGCCGCATCTTCACGGGCAAATGCACTACCGTTAACTTTCAAAACAAATCCGAATTTTTGGCACAAAAATACAATCAAAGCCACCACGGTCAACCCTAGCCAAATCCATCTATTTCTCACCCCGCCAACGAGCCCAATTGCCAAAACAGCGAGGTAGCATTTCGCCTCCCAAGAGATAGTCCATAACACGCCATTTACCCATGGGTAATACTGCCCAAGAAACACTTCACCTGTCAGAGGATTACCAAAACTCAAAGTGTTTTCAACGAATTGCCAGATGGTAAATCTAAAAGGATAGCTCTCTAAAATCGAGCCTAAGGGCGCAACTACAAATGTACAGGTAATCGACGCGACCACAAATCCAGGATAAATCCGCAAAACTCTTTTCTTTATAAATTTGAGTGCATCAGGGCGTAACTCCCAACTCTGAACAATCAAATAGCCACTTAATAAAAAAAATCCATCAACCGCAAACTCGCCAAAAGTAAGGGTATTAAACACTGAAGTTAATAACTCTCTTGACCGATCGCCATCGATTAACTCAAAAGAATGTGAAAGCAAAACGAGAACAGCTAAAGTTAATCGCAATAAATTAAAATTATTTTTGCGATTTTTATGGTTAAGTTGACTCATTGTCGATTTCTAAACCAAGGCGCAAAATAGGTTCGCAATTAATTTTGCGCGTAACTCAAATGAAGTTGAACAGTTCTAAAAAGCTCATCATTCTTTACTAAAGCATCACAGCCCTCTTGCAATTCACTTGCTTGTTGGGCTTGCTGTTGAGTTACATATATATCAGCATCAACTTTGCCATCAAGATAGTGAAACACCACACGATAGTTCGCCAAGTCTACGCCGCCCAGTCGTTCAGCCAAATGCGCCAATAGTTTTGGGCGACTGGGCAAATGTGCATTAGGTTTTGATTGCATGTCATCTTCTGGGTCAATGTGTACCATCACATCCAGCACGTGATGGTTCTTTAGCACTGCATAACGCGCAGATTCAGCAATATAGTGGCCTTCGGAAACGCTGATTTTCGGATCGACAATGACATGTGCATCGACCAGAGCGTTGTCAGCCATTTTTCGTGTGCGCAGCTCATGTACGCTACGCACACCGTGAGTATTGAGCAGCGTTTGCTTAATTGCCTCAACTTCTTCTTCGTCAAGCCCTGTATCAATCAGTTCCGCCATGGCTTCGATGGCGAGCTTGCTACCCATGTGGGCAATCATAACGCCGACCACTGCCGCTGCGACCAAATCCAAAAAAGTGTAACCAAGTAAGTTACCTGCTACGCCAACCAGCACAACCAATGACGACGCGGCATCAGAACGTGCATGCCAAGCGTTTGCCACCAGCATTTGCGAACGAACGCGTTTTGCCACAGCCAACATATAGCGGAACATGCTTTCTTTAGCGATTAGCGCGACCAATCCGATGCCAAGTGCCAAAGGATTAACGGCTTGCACTGCGCTAGGATTTTGCAAACGCATCGCTGCGGCAACCAGCAAGCCTATGCCTAATACTGCCAAAAACACACCCAAAACAAGTGTTGCAGCTGTTTCAAAACGCGCATGGCCATAAGGGTGATTCGCATCCGCATGGGCATTTCCATGGCGATTTGCGAACAACACCAGCACATCGGAAAATAAATCGGACAGCGAATGTAAACCATCCGCCATTAACGCTTGTGAATGCGCAAAAAATCCGCCCACAATTTGCAAAAACGTCAATACCAAATTGATGCCTATACTTACCCAGGTGCTTTTTTGCGCAGCGGCAAAACGTTCAGGATTCGCGGGCTCAAATACCTCCTTAGGTGAGTGGTTAGAATGTGAGTGGCTGTGATTTTTCATGTCGATTAGGCTAATATGCAACTGTGTATGGCAGAATAACATTCTTCAGCAAATCCGTTAAACCCACACTCACGTAAAAAAGGAAATCATGGGGAAAATCACCACCATTTTAGAAGCCGCACAACAACGCGCCAAAGAATTGCAGTTATCTTACGAGGGCGTGTTATATCCCGAAGAGGCTTACACCATCATGCAATCGGCTCCAGGAGCCAAGCTGGTAGATGTGCGTTGTCGCGCTGAATTGGACTGGGTGGGACGCATACCGAACGCCGTTGAAATCGAATGGGCGACCTATCCGGGAATGAAGCCCAATCCACATTTTCTGGCTCAGCTCGAACAACAAGTAGAAAAAGAAGTGCTGGTGTTGTTTATTTGTCGTAGCGGCGCTCGCTCATCTTTAGCTGCAATTCTTGCAACTCAAGCTGGCTATGCTGACTGCTATAACGTACTAGAAGGTTTTGAAGGTGATAAAAATACTGACCAGCATCGCAACGCAATGAATGGTTGGCGAATCGCGAAATTACCTTGGATACAAAGCTAATCTTTATAATCAATCAACAGCGGCGCGTGATCTGAAAATCGTTGCGCCTTGTAAATTCCTGCTGCTGTTGCTCGTTGCGCTATAACAGACGTGGCAATTTGATAGTCAATCCGCCAACCCACATCTTTCGCCCAAGCTTGGCCGCGATTTGACCACCAGGTGTAAGCTTCCAACTCAGGATGCAGTTGGCGGAACACATCCACAAAGCCTACTTCATCAAATAGCGTGGTCAGCCAAGCTCGCTCTTCCGGCAAGAATCCTGAATTTTTTTTATTGCCGCGCCAGTTTTTCAAGTCAATTTCCCGATGCGCGATATTCCAATCGCCACACACAATGACTTCACGTCCGCTGGCTTTAAGTTCACACATGTGCGGCATAAACGCATCCAGAAATTTGAATTTCACCGCCTGCCGCTCTTCTCCGCTTGAGCCTGAGGGCAAGTACAAAGACACTACGCTGAAATCAGCAAAGTCCGCTTGTAGGTAACGCCCCTCTGTATCGAATTCTGCTATGCCCAAGCCTACCGCGACGAGTTTAGGTTTTGTTCGACAATAGATACCAACGCCACTGTAGCCTTTTTTTTCCGCGTAATGAAAATAGCCGTAATAGCCATGCGGCACAAGCATTTGCTCGGTCATGTCAGCGGCTTGTGCTTTGAGTTCTTGCAAGCAGACGATGTCGGCATCTTGTTCTGCCATCCATTCATAAAAGCCTTTGTTTGCAGCGGAACGAATGCCATTTAAGTTGATTGTAATAATGCGCATGAAAATTCTCAGAGATTGGCGACGCGCCATTATAATGGCGACTGTTATCACCACCTATTGCATTTACTATGTCTGACCTACATCAAGATTTCATCCGCTTCGCCGTACAGCAAAAAGTGTTGTGCTTTGGCGAGTTTCAAACCAAAGCTGGGCGACTCTCGCCCTATTTTTTTAATGCGGGATTGTTCAACGACGGTTTATCGTTAAAAAATTTATCTGACTTTTATGCTAAAACTATTTTGTCGTCGAGCATAAATTTCGACATGATTTTTGGCCCTGCGTATAAGGGTATTCCACTCGCAGCGGGTGCAGCAATCGCGTTAGCTGAGTTAGGTCGTAACGTACCGTATTGCTACAACCGCAAAGAAGCCAAAGATCACGGTGAAGGGGGAGCCACGGTCGGCGGGAAGTTGCAAGGACAAGTGTTAATTATTGATGATGTGATTTCTGCGGGCACTTCGGTACGCGAATCCATCGAGATTATTCGTGCAGCCGGGGCAACGCCTTGCGGTGTTGTCATTGCGTTAGATCGAATGGAGCGCGGTCAGGGCGAGCTATCCGCTGTACAAGAAGTCCACCAAAGTTATGGGATACCCGTTATAGCAATTGCGACATTGGATGATTTGCTTGGGTATTTGCAGGGCGAGGGCGGAATGGTGCAAAATCTGAACGCAACGGAACTGTATCGAGATCAATATGGAGTCAAATATGCATAAATCAAAATTACTCATCGCACTCATATTCGGGGCAACTTTTAGCCTGCCTGCTGCTGCGAAGATGTACAAATGGGTGGATGATAAAGGGACAACACATTATGGCGAGAGTATCCCGCCAGAGTATGCTAATAAAGACCGTGTTGAAATGGACAAAGGGCGCGTGACAAAGAAAATTGAAATCATGTCAGCAGAAGATCGTCTCGCCAAGAAAGAGGCTGACGCAAGGAAATTAGAAGCAGATAAAGTAGCGCTCGATCAAAAGCGCCATGACGCGACGCTGACTAATACTTACAGTAATGCCGATGAAGTCGATTTAGCGCGCAAACGCAATTTACAGCAAGTTGAAGCACAAATTACCAACAACAAATCCCAACTCAAAATTGCCAATGATGGCTTGTTAAACTTGCAACAAGAGGCTGCGAAGATCACTAAAGCGAATAAACCCCTACCTGTTTCTTTGCAAGAAGAGTTGCAACTATCACAAACACAGGTGGCTAAATTACAGAAGAATCTTGATAAATCGTTGGCAGAAAAAGCGGCTGTAGAAGCTCGCTTCGATGCGGATAAGGCACGTTACATCGAGCTAACTGGCAAGTAGTTTCTCGAATTGGCGAGTAGCAGCGTTGTAGCCCAACAACTGTCCGCTTTCTATTTCAAAATACCAGCCGTGCAACTTGAGCTTCCCTTCGGCAACACGTTGAGCAATCCACGGAAAGGTCTGCAAATTATTTAACGACACCAATACCGCGCGCTGCTCACACTCGCGTTGTTGCCGCGCTGCTCCCGCATCCGCAAAATCTTCGATGACGCTGACACGCGCCGACTCAGCTAAGCTCATCCAGTCATCAATAAATGAGTTGGGGTTAGATGCACCACCGGTTTGCATCAAATTTTGAATGCCCGCGCAGCGTGCATGACCAAACACCACGATATGCTCCACGCCCAATATGCGCACACCATATTCCAGCGCGGCGGTCGTACCGTGGTGACCTACTCGATCTTCAGCGGGGGGCACTAGATTTGCCACGTTGCGAATCACGAATAAATCGCCAGGTGCGCAATCAAAAATCAGCGCGGGATCAACACGTGAGTCACAACAACCAACAATTAAGAACTTGGGGGTTTGTCCATGCTCGACAAGATGACGATACACCACATCTTCGGCTGCAAAATGATTACCTCGAAATCGCGCAAAGCCTTCGATGAGTTGATTGGTCGAACTCATGCACCCATCAGGCGTTGAGCCGCCTCACGATATTTGTCAGTGGTTTTTTGCAGCACTTCTTGCGGCACATTCGGTGCGGGAGCGCACTTATTCCAGCCAGATGACTCTAACCAATCACGTACAAATTGTTTGTCGAAACTCGGTGGATTGCTGCCGACTTGATATTGATCGGCAGGCCAGAAGCGTGAAGAATCGGGTGTTAACGCTTCGTCAATCAAATACATTTTTCCTGTCTCATCCGTACCAAATTCAAATTTGGTGTCGGCGATGATAATGCCTTTGGTTAAAGCATAATTTGCCGCCTTTGTATAAAGCGCAAGCGTGGCATTTTTCACTTCGTTAGCTCGCGCTTCTCCTAGCAACTCGACAGCCTGTGCAAACGAAATGTTCTCATCGTGCTCACCCACTGCTGCTTTGGTAGAAGGCGTAAACAAAGGCTGGGGCAATTTTTCTGCTTCGCGCAATCCCGCGGGCAATTTAATGCCGCATACTGCACCCGTCTTCTGATAATCCTTCCACCCTGAGCCAACCAAATAGCCTCGCACGATAGCTTCGATAGGCAGCGGCTTTAATTTTTTGGTGACGAACGCACGACCTTGCACTTGATTTTGCTCGTCAGCTTTCACAACAGATTCGGGTGTGATGCCGCTCAAATGATTGGGTATAACGTGCTGAAGTTTGTCAAACCAAAAATTAGAAACACGAGTGAGTACTTCGCCTTTACCCGGAATCGGGTCGGGCAAAATCACATCGAATGCAGACAACCTATCAGTCTGCACTATCAACAAATGATTTTCGTCCACCGCATACAAATCGCGCACCTTACCGCGATGTAGCAAGGGCAAACTTTTAATATCGGACTGCAACATGGGAGCACTCATTGCGGCGACCCTAATACAGTGTCGAGCTCTTGTGCCAAACTTGCTTCCGTTTGCGGTGCGCGCAAAATTTTAACTTTCTTGCCTTGAGCGTCCATCAGCACCAACGTTGCGCGCGTAGTCTGATTTTCAGCCATAAACGTTTCACCTTTTGGCGTGTTATGGTCGGTTAATAAAAACTCCACTTTCGCCGAATAACGATCACGCAACGCGTTCATCACATCAATCAACTCATGGCTTTGTACAGTTTGATTATCACGCACCAACACCACGGCTGGCTTGCCTTTGCCGATAAGTGTGAGGTCATCACTAAAGCCTTTAGGCAGGAGAAATTTGAACGCAAACGCAATGAACAAAATGACGGTGGCAATGACCACCCACTTGGTTTTGCTGGATTTATAGGCTTCCGAAATTTGATCCGCTTCGCTCATTAATCTCTCCTAAATCCCTAGAGGGCTGGCAGTGTCGTTGCTTTGATGGCATCCGCCTGTTTCTGGCGGTATGCAGTCAGTTTTGTCCCTAATGTCGCATCACTCAATGCCAACATCGAAACCGCAAACAAGCCCGCATTTGCCGCGCCCGCCTCGCCAATAGCAAATGTCGCAACAGGAATCCCCTTGGGCATTTGCACAATAGACAACAGTGAGTCCATACCCTTGAGATACTTGGAAGGAATCGGCACTCCCAGCACAGGTAATGTGGTTTTACCCGCAATTACCCCCGCCAAATGCGCCGCGCCACCTGCGCCCGCGATGAAGCATTGCACACCCTGCATGGTCATTTCTTTGATGTAGTCAAACAACAAATCCGGCGAACGATGAGCGGAAATCACCCGCGCATCGAATGCCACACCAAAGTCCTGCAAGGCACGCGCGGACTGCTGCATGACTTCCCAGTCGTTGGCACTACCCATAATGATGGATACCAGCGGCTTTGCACTCATGTTTACTTACCCTTGTGATAACCGACTACGCGGTCAACTTCGTTTTTAGAACCCAAGATCACCGGCACACGCTGATGCAGGCCAGTAGGCTGCAATTCCATAATGCGCTCACGACCAGTAGAACATACGCCACCCGCTTGCTCTACGATGAACGACATCGGATTAGCCTCGTACAACAGACGCAGCTTGCCAGCTTTGCCAACTTCTTTGGTGTCAAACGGATACATGAAGATACCGCCGCGAGTCAGGATACGATGTACTTCCGCAACCATAGAAGCGACCCAACGCATGTTAAAGTTCTTTTCACGACCACCGTCCTTGCCCTTTACGCACTCTTCAACGTAACGCTGCACTGGCTCTTCCCAATAGCGACGGTTAGACATACTGATCGCAAACTCTTGTGTGTCTGCAGGGATTTTCATATCTGGATGAGTCAGGAAGAAATCGCCCACGTCACGGTCCAGCGTGAAGCCGTTCACGCCATGACCAGTAGTGATAACCATCATGGTATTCGG
>CANFCA010000034.1 GCA_947445045.1 Gallionellaceae bacterium | reverse complement strand
TGTTACTGCACGGTGCAGGGCTGTATGGTTTGTGGAGTTATCACATCATTCCAAGGCCAGACGAGGCGGTGGCGCTGATGGTGAATTTCATCAATCCACCTGCGCCAGAACCAGAGCCACCCAAACCACCAGAGCCTGAGCCACCTAAGCCACGTCCAATTGAGCCGCCTACTCCACAACAATTGGTCGTGCAAGCCCCTGTGGTGTTACCCAATGAACCTGTCGCGCCACCTCCGCCACCACCAGAGCCAGTGGTGGTGGCGCCACCCGCACCACCACAAGTAACGTTGCCAGTTGAACAAGTGCTGCCAAATGAATTATCGGTGATGTGTACCAATCGCACCGCGCCCTATTACCCGCTCGCTGCAAAGCGACTAAACGAGCAAGGCAAAGTGGTATTGCGAGTAGAGTTAAGTGAAGATGGAAAAGTGGCGAACGCGACGGTTAAAAGCTCTTCAGGTTTTGCGCGCCTAGACGAAGCCGCGTTGGCGGCAATCAAAACATGGCGTTGCAAACCGCCCGTGCGTAAAGATGTCACGGTGAGAGCGGTGGCGTTGCAGCCGTTTAATTTTAGTCTGAGCGAATGAATTTAATACAAAGGAAATGACATGGAAAACGGTTTAGGGTTCGCCCATTTTATTGCGCAGAGCGATGCGGTTGGCAAAGGCGTGTTGTTGCTGCTATTGCTGTTGTCGGTGGCGAGTTGGTATCTCATCGTAACGAAAGCCTTGGCAAATATATCAGCAGGCAAACGTGCTGAAGCCTTCTTGAAAAAATTCTGGGAAGCGAGTTCTTTGCAAGAGATGCAAAAGACCCTGAGTGCCAGCAGTGACGATAACGCCTTTTCAGATTTGGCACGACAAGCCCTCTCAGTCAACAACGGCAACAAGAGCGGTGTAGAAAAATTATTAGCGGCAGGTGGCATGTCCGAGTATTTAACCCGCGTGTTGCGCAACGGCATCGACCAAGAAGCGACCAAAGTTGAATACGGATTAACCGTGCTGGCATCGGCAGGTTCAGCCGCGCCTTTCGTAGGATTGTTCGGTACGGTATGGGGTATTTACCACGCGTTGGTGCAGATTGGCATGAGCGGGCAAGGTACTTTGGATAAAGTGGCAGGGCCGGTCGGCGAAGCGTTGATAATGACAGCGGTTGGTCTGGCAGTGGCGATACCTGCGGTGTTGGCGTATAACTCGTTCACGCGTCGTAATCGGATATGGTTGGCAAAGTTGGATAATTTTGCACATGATTTGTATGCGCTGGTAACAGTTGGGGATAAGAAGATTTGATATGGAGTGCTGCGACACGTCGCCGCGTTAAGCGCAGACCAGTCTGCGCACTCCAAAAGTGAACCGATAGGTTGAAAGGATAAATTATGGCATTCGGAAATTTTGATTCACGCCGACACCAAGGACCGATGGCGGAAATCAACGTCGTGCCATTAGTGGATGTGATGTTGGTGTTATTGGTGGTGTTCATTATCACCGCGCCGCTATTGACCAACGCGGTGAAGATTGATTTGCCCAAAGCGTCCAGCAACGTCAATATCACCAAGCCCGATCATATCGAATTTGGTATACGCGAAGACGGCAGTTATTACTGGAGTGGTGAAAAGGTTGATGCCGCTACATTATCGGCACGTTTTGCAGTCGAAGCGAAGAAACAGCCTCAGCCTGAGTTGCATATTCGCGCTGATGGAAAAGCACGCTATGAATTGGTGGCACAGGTCATGGCGAGTGCAGCCAAAGCAGGGGTGACACGAATTGGTTTTGTCACCGATCCGACCCCATAAAAAAATAACACATCTTTTTCTGGTGTAAGCAAAGCTATCGTTGGCTAGCATAGCAGGGTTACACTAGGGCTTCGTTCTGCTGGGTTCACTAAAAAGTCGTGGATATTTACGCACAAATTATTAGCAACGATTGGTTGTGGTTAACCAATTACGCATTTGCATTTGTGTTAGCGCGAGCGCTGTGGACTGCCCCGTGGCGTGCGTTGTGGCGTAATAATGAACAGTTCACCGCATTGATTGGTTTGTTGTTAGGCATGGGTGTTTTATGGTGGCTGCCTGTGGGTGTGCATGATGGTTTGTCGCTGCATTTGTTGGGTGCAACACTGTGTGTGTTGATGTTCGATTGGCAAATCGCTACGCTGATGCTGACGGTAATTTTGCTGGTTACTTTATATAGTAAGCAGGTTAATTTTTTGATGTTGGGGAGTGCGGGTTTGATGATGATTGTGCTGCCGATTCTGGCAACGCAATTATTTTTTCGACTGTTTCAACGTTACGGTATCAAAAGTTATTTCAGTTACACCTGGTGGAATGGCTACGTGTGCGGCATGGTGACGATGCTCGTGGTAGGGCTGGCTAATGGCCTTTTGCTATGGGCAATTGGGCCGTATAGTTGGTTTACGCTCAAGAATGAATACTGGGTTTTTTTGCCGATATTGAGCGCGAGTGAATCGATAGTAACAGGCGCATTCATATCAGGTTTCGCAGTATTTTTGCCTAATTCGGTAGCGTATTTTGATCAAGATATTTATTTTACGAACAAGAAATAATTTTGGATTCACAATAAATAAAGGCACGCCGAAGCGTGCCTTTTTCACTCTCAAATTACTAAACGATTACCACTTGTTGCCAGTGTTGTCGCCACGATTGCCCGCGAAGGCAGGACGCTCACCTGTAGTACGACGTGGTGCGGAGTTGCCACCACGATTCTGGTTTTGACCACCGAAGCTACGCTCTTGACTGCGTGGCTGACCTTGACCAGCAAAGCCTGATGGGCTGCGCTCTTGACGTTGACCGCCAAAGCCTGTGCTGCTGCGTTCCTGGCGTTGACCGCCAAAACTTGGGCTGCGAGCTTGACCACCAAAACCTTGACCTTCGCTACGACCAGTATGGCTGTGACGGCTGTCTGGCGCGCTGTGATGAAAGCCTGCGCTGCGCGGTTGTCCTGTGCCTGCGGAAGTATTGCCGTTGCCCGTAAATGCTGAGCTACGATTGCCACCAAAACCACCAGAACGATTATTGCCACCGCCGAAACCGCCAGCATTGCTACGGTTGCCGCCGAAGCCGCCACCGCTGCCATTACGTGGGCCGCCGTTGCCGCTACGCGGACGGTCTGTTGATGGACCCGTGCGCAGTTTGTACTTAGGCTCTAAACCTTCAATGGTGTGCATCTTGATGCTTTGCTCGGTGTAACGTTCGATGCGCTTCAGCATTTGTGCATCACGGTTAGAGGCAAACGAGATGGCGATACCTGATGAACCACCGCGACCGGTACGGCCAATACGGTGTACATAATCTTCAGCGAACTTAGGCAAATCAAAGTTGATGACGTGTGAGATGCCACGCACGTCAAGACCACGAGCTGCCACGTCCGTTGCTACCAAGATACGCACGTTGCCGTTACGCATGTTGAGCAAAGTACGATTACGTTCGCGCTGGCTCATGTCGCCATGCAATGCCGCAACAGAATGACCTTGTGCAGAGAGTTGATCTGCCAAGCCATCCGCATCGCGCTTAGTCGCAGTAAAGACAATCGCTTGATTGACTTCAGTGTCCGTCAACAAGTGACTGAGCATTTTGCTTTTGTGCGATACGTCATCGGCGAACATCATGCGCTGTTCGATGTTTTCGTGTTTGTCTTTAGCTGCTGACACGCTGATACGTTTAGGTGATTTGAGCAAGCGTGACGCAAGATTACCCACTACGCCATCCAGTGTTGCAGAGAACAATAGTGTTTGGCGAGTGTTAGGTGTCGCAGCAGCAATACGCTCTACGTCATCCACAAAACCCATGTCCAACATACGATCCGCTTCATCAAGAATCAGCATTTCCAAGCGAGAAAAGTCGATACGACCGCGTTCCAGATGGTCGATCAAACGACCTGGAGTTGCCACCAAAATATCGACGTGACCAGACAACATGCGATTTTGAACTGGGTAAGGCATGCCGCCCAAAATGCTGATGATTTTGAAACGCATTTCTTTGCCGTATTTAGTCGCCGCATCGCAAACCTGTTGCGCCAATTCACGTGTTGGGGTCAATACCAAAACACGTGGGCCTTTGCCAGGCAAGGTTGATGGGGTCGCCAAGCGATTCAACGCAGGCAATATAAAGGCAGCTGTTTTACCGCTACCCGTTTGTGCCGAAGCCATCAAATCGTTGCCTGCGATAATTTCAGGAATCGCCTGTGCTTGAATAGGGGTTGCTTCAGTGTAGCCACTATCAGTGATTGCTTTAAGGATGAGTGGGTTTAAATTTAAATTTTCAAATGACATGTTGTTTCCTAGTTTTAGAATCAAAGCAAACTCTCAGCGTAACCCTGACGCAAGCCAACACCCAGTTAAAAATAACCGAATGCCGAATTGAGTTCAGCATGACGAGCTGTGAGTAGCCCTTAAGTAAAGCGCAGGTATTTAATGCTACCCGTTGAACGGGTAGAGGGTGAACCGGCGCACAAAACATCGTTGCTAACCGGAAAACCCTAGAATCCAAATAATGGAAGCGTTGATGAGTTTCTTATGACAGGTGCTTAAATACGCACGAGAGGTAGGTCAGATAACGATGAACCAATGCCGCTTAAGTAGCGACAAGGCGCGCATTATACGGACGAAAAAAATAAAAGCTAGCGAAAGTTTTTAGGAGTATTGCCTGTGTTAGAATGCGCGCCCTTTGAATTTAGTAGGTAGTCCTCATGTCTCGCGCACTCCGTAATATCGCCATTATCGCCCACGTTGACCATGGTAAAACTACTATGGTTGATAAGTTGCTTACCCAAGCAGGTTCATTTTCCGCTCACCAACACGTTGCTGAACGTGTGATGGATAACAACGATTTGGAAAAGGAACGAGGTATTACCATTTTGGCGAAGAATTGTGCGGTGGATTACGAAGGCGTGCACATCAATATCGTTGACACACCGGGTCACGCCGACTTCGGCGGAGAAGTGGAGCGTGTGTTGGGTATGGTAGACGGCGTGTTGCTGTTGGTAGATGCGGTTGAAGGACCGATGCCACAGACACGTTTCGTGACCAAAAAAGCCTTGGCGCTTGGTCTTCGACCTATTGTCGTCATCAATAAAGTGGATCGTCCAGGCGCACGCTGCGACTGGGTGATTAACCAAACTTTTGATTTGTTCGACAAGCTCGGCGCAACGGAAGAGCAGCTGGATTTTCCTGTGGTTTACGCGTCTGCATTGAACGGCTATGCAACCTTGGATTTGGCGAAGCCCAGCACTGATATGCGTCCCTTGTTTGATACGGTGTTGAAGAGCGTTCCTGCGCCTGCCGCTGCTGCGATGGATGAACCTTTGCAGTTGCAGATTTCCGCACTGGAATACTCCAGTTTCGTTGGTCGTATCGGTGTGGGTCGCGTATTGCGCGGTCGCATCAAGCCAGGTCAAGAAGTGATGGTCATGAATGGCGAAAAGTCATCCAAGCGCGGTCGTATCAATCAGGTGCTGGGCTTTCAAGGCGTGGATCGCTATTTGATGGACGAAGCAAAAGCGGGCGACATCGTGTTGATCAATGGTATTGATGAGATTGGTATCGGTGTAACCATTGCAGATATCAACAAGCCGGAAGCCTTGCCTTTGCCCAAGGTCGATGAGCCAACCTTAACCATGAACTTAATGGTGAATACTTCTCCTTTGTGCGGACAAGAAGGTAAGTTCATCACCAGCCGTCAGATTCGTGATCGCTTGACTAAAGAGTTGTTGGTCAACGTGGCATTGCGTGTTGATGAAACCGATAACACCGACGTGTTCCTATTGGCAGGTCGAGGCGAATTGCATCTGACGATTCTGCTGGAAAATATGCGCCGCGAAGGTTTTGAAATGGGCGTGGGTAAACCGCGTGTGGTTTACCGCGAAATCAACGGCGAGAAATGTGAACCGTTCGAAGTGCTGACAGTGGATGTGGAAGATGCCAACCAAGGCGCGATCATGGAAGAGCTAGGTCGTCGTCGCGGTGATTTGCAAGACATGCAGCCGGATGGTCATGGTCGCGTGCGTTTGGAATACCGTATTCCTGCGCGTGGTCTGATTGGTTTTCAGTCAGAATTTATGACACTGACGCGCGGCACTGGAATTATGGCGCACGTGTTTGATGACTATGCTCCAGTCAAGGCTGATATGCCTGGTCGTCGTAACGGTGTATTGATTTCTGCCGAACAAGGCGATGCAGTGGCTTATGCATTATGGAAATTGGAAGATCGTGGTCGCATGATTGTGGTTCCGGGTGACAAATTGTACGAAGGCATGATCATCGGTATTCACAGTCGTGATAACGATCTGATCGTTAATCCGATCAAGGGCAAGCAATTGACCAACGTGCGCGCTTCTGGCACCGATGAAGCGGTACGTTTGACCCCGCCGGTTCGCTTGACGTTGGAATCAGCAGTAGAGTTTATTGACGATGATGAATTGGTTGAAATTACGCCGGTATCAATACGTGTGCGTAAACGTTATTTGACTGAGAACGAACGTAAGCGTCAGGTTCGCGGTCTGTAACACCTGCTGTAACTGAGTAACACAACGCCGCCCAGTGCTATACTGCGCGGCGTTTTTTATGGTCTGAATTATGTCCGAAACCCTTTTGCTGATTGCTGTTGTGTTGCTCGTGGTGCTACTGTGCATCACGCTCTGGTTGCTTTTTAGAATGAGTACGTTGAGCGGTATGCAAACGGTGCAGACAGATGTTTTGGCGCGAGGCTTAGAAGAAAAGCACCGCTTGATGTTGGGTGACTTGCATGATGGTTTGATTAAGCAAGGTGACCGAATTACGCAATCCACTTTAGACAACTCGGAACGTTTGCGCGAACGGGTTGCGCAAGAACTAACCCAAACACGCGATGCTATGCAAGGTCTGCAACTGGCGCAACGCGATGGTTTATCTAACACACGTGAAGAACTATTGAAGCAATTGGCTGGGTTGTCATCCGAGCTACAAGCCAAGCAGGAAGCCATGCGCGTCGAAGTGATAGGCAAAACTTTGCAAACGCTGGCTGAGCAGGGTAGGGCAGATCAGGAAGTAATTCAATCTACTATGAAGCGCAGCACCGAGGCGTTGACGCTGACCATAGAAGGTTTAACCAAAAGTACCGATTCTAGGCTGGATCAAATTTCCGGAAAAGTCGCCGAACGGCTCGATGAAGGTTTCAAAAAGACCAACGAAACTTTTACCAATGTGATGACGCGACTTGCCACCATCGATGAAGCACAAAAGAAAATCGATGGTCTTACCTCCAATATGGTGAGTTTGCAAAATCTGTTGGGAGACAAACGTTCACGTGGTGCATTCGGTGAGGTGCAGTTGGAGGGCTTGGTGCGTAACATTCTGCCTCCTGATGCGTACGCATTTCAAGAGAAGCTATCGAATGGCAACCGCGTGGATTGCTTGCTGATTTTGCCTGAACCCACGGGCAAAGTGCCAGTAGATGCCAAGTTTCCGTTGGAAAACTATCACCGCATGTTGCAGTCAGATTTGGCTGAGTCAGATCGGTTGGTGGCGCGCCGCCAATTCAAAGCCGATATCAAAAAACATATCGACGATATTAGTTCTAAGTATTTAATCCGCAACGAAACCTCGGATGGCGCAGTTATGTTTGTTCCTGCTGAGGCGGTATTTGCCGAAATTCATGCTTACCATTCGGATTTGGTCGAATACGCGATGCATCAACATGTATGGATTGTATCCCCCACCACCCTCATGGCGGTGTTGAACACTGCCCGTGCCGTAATGAAAGATGTGCAAATGCGCGAGCAGGTTCATATCATTCAAAGCGAGTTAGGTAAGCTTAGCGTTGACTTCAAACGTTTTGACGAGCGCATGAAGCGACTTGCCGATAATATCCGCAAAGCCAATGAGGAAGCGGGTCAGGTGGAAATTTCCAGCCGAAAAATTAGCGACCACTTTGCAAAAATCGAAGCGGTGGAAATGAAGGAGAGCTTGGTTCAGGATAAGCTGTCGTAGCTGGATTGTTGCAATTGCCATACGCCAAACCTGAATGTTCGGGTAAAATCACCTAAAAATAATTAGGGATATGGGAGCGATACTAGGTTTGAATTTATTGCTTGTTGTAAGGAGAGCTTGTGAAGAAGATTATTGTACTTGTTGCATGGGCAATTTTGCTACTCGGCATGAGTAACGCGCGAGCAGGGGAATATGTCAACGGTGCTTACTTGGGCGGTAAGGTAGGCATTAATTACTCAAATGCGAGTGGCGCGATCAACGCAAACAATAAAGGAACTGTTGCATACCTTTTGCAAGGTGCCTACTTGCATGGTGGTTATATTTTTGAATCGAAAACATTGGTATTTAGTGCAGGAGGATATTTCGATTTGAACCCCTCAGATAAACATGACAACGGCGTTACTTATGGCAGTCGCTCAATAGGTTTTGATGCCAAAGTGGGTTTGCCTTTGGGCTCTTGGATGCCTTACACCAAGCTGGGATATGGTTATAGTACGGGCACGCAAGATCTCAGTTCGGTGGCACAAAACAGTATCAATGCCGGATTCGGTATAGAGTACAAAATTAATCCGCAGTTT
>CANFCA010000033.1 GCA_947445045.1 Gallionellaceae bacterium | reverse complement strand
TAGCGGGCATCATTATTTTAATGATCAATATCGTAGGCGGCCTGATCGTTGGCGTGTTGCAACATAATTTGGATATTGCCACCGCAGCAAAATACTACACCTTGCTAACCATCGGTGACGGTCTGGTAGCGCAAATCCCGGCACTGATTATTTCTACGGCTGCGGGTCTGGTAGTAAGCCGTGTTTCCAGTGATGAAAACATTGGTCAGCAATTGGCCGGACAATTATTTAAGCAACCTCAGGTCATCATGCTGACTGCCGCTATCATCGGTTTGATGGGGTTGATTCCCGGCATGCCACATTTTGCATTCTTGATGTTGGCCGGCGGATTGGCATGGTTGGCGTACAGCTTATCTAAGCAGGTTGATGAAGCCGCTCAGCAATCGTCTGACGCGACTACAGTCGCACCCGCATTGACTGAGGCAACCGAGGCGAGCTGGGAGGATGTCGCACAAGTTGACATGCTTGGTTTAGAAGTTGGCTATCGTTTGATACCGCTGGTGGATAAGACGCAGGATGGCGATCTGTTGCGGCGCATTAAAGGCATACGAAAAAAGTTTACTCAAGATATTGGTTTCCTGCCGCCAACTGTGCATATTCGTGACAATCTCGATCTGCGTCCAAATGGCTATCGCATTACCCTCAAAGGCGTGGAGATGGGAAGTGGGGAGACTTACCCCAATCTGTTCCTGGCGATCAATCCCGGCAGCGTTACAGGTCAGCTAGTGGGCACTCAAACCCGCGACCCCGCTTTCGACTTACCTGCCGTTTGGATAGAGAAATCATTGCGTGAGCAGGCGCAAGTCATGGGCTATACCGTGGTTGATCCGGGTACGGTGGTGGCTACTCACTTGAGTCATCTCATCAGTCATCGCTCGGCTGAATTGCTGGGTCGTCAAGAGGTGCAACAACTACTCGAACATCTGGGCAAAGTTGCGCCTAAGTTGGTGGAAGATTTGGTACCCAAAACTTTGCCATTGGGGACGGTGCAAAAAGTTTTGCAGAATCTGCTTGATGAAGGAATGCACATCCGGGATATGCGCACCATCGTGGAAACGCTGGCGGAAAATGCAGCGCGAAATCTGGATGCCTATCAGTTGACCGCCTTGGTTCGCATTGCACTGGGCCCGGCGATTGTTCAACAGTTCTATCCCGCTGCGCAGGAGCTTCAAGTCATCAGCATGGACAAGGAGCTTGAATATATTTTGATACAAGCTATGCAGTCCAGCCAGAACGGGATAGGCATTGAGCCTGGACTGGCAGATACGGTATTGCGTGAAACCCGTGTGGCTGCCGATGCGCAGGAGCGGATGGGGTTGCCTACTGTGATGCTGGTGCCTTCGCAGTTGCGCGAATTGCTTGCACGATTTTTGAAACGAGCCGTGCCCAGTGTACGAGTGATTTCACACGATGAAGTGCCTGACTTCAAAACAATCAGAGTGACTGCAACGGTAGGGGGTAGAGCATGAGTATTAGAAAATTCATCGCAACGACATCACGTCAGGCGCTAAAAGATATACGCACCGAATTGGGTGATGAGGCCGTGATTCTGTCGAATCGCAAGATTGAGGGCGGCGTTGAAATTATCGCCTTGGCTAACGATGAAGTGACGAAATTAACTCAGTCTGCGGTCGCAAATAAAGCGGTTGCGGTTAAACAGCTTGAACTCTTAACACGACCTGCACCGATCACACTTGAGTCGTCGATACTGAGTGAAATTAAAGCGATGCAAAGTATGTTGCAGCAGCAGTTTGCAGCGCTAGCCAAAAATGGTGTTCAGCAAAGTCATTCGGATACATCAGGCTTGCTATACAAAATGTTGAATGCTGGTTTCAGCGCAGAGTTGGCGCGTCGCTTACTTGAGAAATTGGTTGCCGGAAAAATGCAAAGCGCGTCGGGTATCAATCAAGTATTGAAGCGCAACCTTCGTGTGGTGAGTGAGGACAATGACATTGTCGACAAAGGTGGCGTGTATGCGTTGATAGGCCCAACGGGTGTGGGTAAAACCACTACCACCGCCAAGCTGGCGGCACGTGCCGTGGTTCGTTACGGTGCTGAACGCGTGGCTTTGTTGACGACGGATAGCTATCGAATCGGTGCTTATGAGCAACTTAAGATATACGGGAAAATTCTCGGCGTAGAAGTGCACACCATTAAAGGTACCGAGGACTTACGACTGACGATAGCCTCGTTGCACGACAAGCATCTGATTCTGATTGATACCATGGGTATGGGGCAACGTGATGAGCGTGTGGCTGAACAGCATGCAATGTTCGATGCGGTTGGCGTGCCGCGCTTACTCTTGTTAAACGCCGCAAGTAGCGGCGAGACACTTGAAGATGTGGTGCGCAAATATCACAACACCAATGTAATCGGCTGCATACCGACTAAACTCGATGAGGCGGTCAATCTCGGTGCTGTGTTGGATGTGGTGGTGCGTCACCGTTTGGTGATGAATTACATGACCAATGGCCAATGTGTGCCGGAAGATTTGCACCCTATCAATTTGGATTATTTATTGCATCGCGCCTTTAAGCCTACGGAACGTAAAACACCGTTTACCTTAACGCCAAGAGTCGATGTGTCTTATGCGTACTAAGCCATCCAATCCCAGCTTGGAAAGTGATCAAGCAGAAGGCTTGCGGCGCTTATTGGTGCGCGGCTTGCCACAAGTCATTACGGTGTTGAGCGGAAGGGCGGGGATGGGACGTACTTGCACCATTTCTAATCTTGCAACGGCTATTGCTCAGTGTGGCAAACGTGTATTGGTATTGGATGAAAATCGCTTGGCATCGTATTTTCAAGTTCGAGAGGGGGTAAAGGCGCGCTACGATTTACTGGATATTGCGCTTGAGAAATGCAAACTCAGCGATGCGCTATTTACTCAAAATGGATATGCACTTCTTTCTACTAAGCGCGCACTGAGTTCGCTGGCGCAAATGAGACACATTGAAAAGCTGCGAATAGAAAGTGCGCTGGCAGAATTAAATTCAAGTGTGGATGTGATGCTCGTAGATGCTGCCGTGCCTAGCCTGATTAATCCACTCGCCATGCGATTGGGCTATCAAAAATCCATCGTGAGTGCTTTGGTGATGAGTCAAGCTGAAGGGCTGTTGAGGAAAGTCGATAAGTTTAACGATGCTATCAGTTGCCACTCGTTGTTGTTGGTCGTGGATGGCACCAGCAGGGGTATTACAGATAGCTATGTGATGATGAAGCGACTGGCGCAAGACAACGCTAACTTGAAGTTTGAAATTGTGATTAACAAAGTCAGCGACGAACAAGTTGCGTTGAAGATATTTGCCAATATGGAAAAAGTTGCCAGTCTCAACGTGGCGGCTCAATTGGTTTATTTGGGTTGTATTCCCGTTGATGAAAAATTGAAAAAGGCCTCACAACTGGGGCTATCCGCATTCGATATTCACCCCGCGGTTAGCTCAGCGAAGTCTTACACATTGCTGTGCAAAAAAATAATCGGGTTAGACGCTAAGCCTCAGCAGGACGCGATTGCAGCAAGCAGTGTCATTAAAAACTTGATGAGACATATCTCTCAACCCTTACAACAATCTAACCAGCATATTGCTCAATTTATCCACTAATGAATATGTACGACGTATCTGGACAAATTGATAAAGAAGCCTGTCTTCGCGAGCATAGTCAGCTTGTGCAAAGGCTGGCACATCAGTTGATGACTAGGTTGCCCTGTAGTGTGCAGATTGATGACATTATTCAGGCGGGCATGATGGGCTTGTTAGATGCCGCAACGCGTTACGATCAGTTGCATGGTGCGCAGTTTGAGACTTATGCAACGCAACGTATCCGTGGCGCGATGCTGGATGAATTGCGGGAAGCCGATTGGCTGCCGCGTAGTTTGCGTCGGGATATGCGCCGTATAGAAGCTGCGATTAGTCACTTGCAGCAGGAGTTGGGCAGGGGGCCGAATGAAACTGAGATTGCCAAACAGTTGGGCATTTCACTGGTCGAGTACCAGCAACTGTTGCAAGAATCACGCGGTGCGCAGCTGGTCTATTTTGAGGATTTTCAAGATGAAGATCACGACGATTTCTTCGAACATTTTGAGTTTGGCAACGATGTCGATCCGATGAGTTTGTTGCAAGACGAGCGTTTTAAATCTGAACTGGTGCATGCAATTGAGAATTTGCCAGAGCGCGAGAAGATGATGATGGGCATGATATACGAGCAGGAAATGAATCTACGCGAGATTGGTGAAGTGATGGGGGTGAGCGAATCACGCGTTTCGCAACTGCATAGTCAGGCAGTTGCAAGATTACGCAGCCGCATGCAAGGGCTTTAATGGATAAGCTCACGTTATTCGGTTTGCTAATAGGGCTGGCCGGAATATTTAGTGGTCAGTTTATTGAAGGTGGCAGCCTGTCGATATTGTTTCAGGGTGCCGCATTTTTGATTGTGTTCGGCGGTACCTTGGGTGCAGTGATGGTGCAATGCCCTAGCAAAGTATTTGTGATGGCGATCAAAATGGGTCGATGGGCTTTTGTCACGCCACCCATGTCAGGTCGTGATTCAATCAGGCAGTTAATCAGCTTGAGTGCGTTTGCCAGAAAGGAAGGATTGCTGGCATTGGAGGGACGGCTGAAATCGATTAGCGACCCTTTTTTAAAGAAAGGGTTGCAGCTTGTAGTGGATGGCAATAGCGCAGAAAAAATTCGTGAAACGCTGGATGTCGATATTCATGCATGGGAACAACTGCGTTGGCAGGCTGCGCGCGTCTGGGAAGCCGCCGCAGGATATTCACCCACGATTGGTATTATTGGTGCGGTGTTAGGTTTGATGCACGTGATGCAGAATCTCAGCGATCCGAGCAAGTTGGGAGCCGGTATTGCAGTCGCTTTCGTCGCGACAATTTATGGCGTTGCCTTTGCAAATTTATTGTTTCTGCCTGTGGCTAACAAGTTGAAATCTATCATCATGGAACAGACTCAACTGAAGGAATTGGTAGTGGATGGGCTGATGGGCATAGCGAATGGCGATAATCCGCGACAAATCGACATCAAATTGCAAAGTTATCTGGTCTAGTTATGGCGCGTCGAAAAAAACGGATTGAGCATGACAACCATGATCGTTGGTTGATTTCGTATGCCGATTTCGTCACCTTATTGTTCGCCTTTTTTGTCGTGATGTATTCAATCTCCTCGGTTAATGAATCCAAGTACAAAACATTTGGCGATTCGTTAAGCAGCGCATTTTCTAGTCGTCCCACCCCCTCTGAACCTGCCAATATAAACACTGAACAAGAAAAATTACTCAAGTCTTTGGTCGATAAACGTACGGCTAGATTGGGTGAGCAGCAACGCAAGATACAAGATCGGATGAACAAATTGGCAATCGATTTCAGGAAGATTATGTCTCCCTTAATCGATCAGCACCTGGTCAATATCAATCCCACTAAGCGCGGGGTTGAAATCGATATTAGCGCAAGTCTGTTGTTTAAAACGGGTGAGGCAGCACTTCAACCCGCTGCACTTGATGTGCTGCGCCAAGTATCGACAGTATTGAGTAAAGAAGAATTGCCTGTTGAAGTGCAAGGGCATACCGATGATGTGCCGATTGTGACGACGCAGTACCCTTCAAATTGGGAGTTATCATCAGCACGTGCCAGTAGCGTTGTGAGAACCATGATTACGGATGGTGTACCAGAAAGCCGGTTAGTAGTAGTGGGCTTGGCTTCCAATCAGCCGTTGGTGGCAAATGATAGCCCGGAGAATCGAGCCAAGAACCGTAGAGTCAGCATCACCATGCTGGCTCCTAATGTTGAACGTGATTCGAGTCGTAGCGAGAGTCCGTGAACGCGAGTGTGAAGTATTTTTTACATGTAGTAATCACGATTTCAGATGACAGATACTTTCCGAAGTGCGTGCTTTGCAGACGGTCATACCTCTCTAGACTCAAATAAAGTTGGGCGACTGCTTCGTGACAGCTACTTGGTGAAGTTGTCCAAGTACAATGTGCCCCAAAGAGGCATTCACAGATGTCCTCTAATTCAGCATAAAATTGAAAAAAATTGCAGCCCATCACATGATTGATAAGCGAAATTGCTGACGCGCTCTTTCCTCACTGCTGTGTAAAAAGTACAGACCTGATGCGCGGTTTTCCCCACTATCAACTTTCCTAGGGACGCTTGCATGAGCGAGCATCAGCAAAGAATCAAAGTATTGAGTGCCGGGATATTCAGTTTGATTCTGGTGTTGGGCATCGCGCGTTTTGCCTACACGCCGCTGCTGCCGTTGATGCAACATCAGGCTGGATTGGGTGTCGCTGCTGCGGGTTGGCTGGCCGCGATCAATTACGCGGGTTATTTGAGCGGCGCGATCCTTGCCACGCTGATCAGCGACATGGTGTTAAAAGATCGCTTGTACCGTATCGGGATGATTACCGCCATCGTCAGTACCGCGATGATGGGCATGACCACGGATTTTACAATCTGGGCGGTTTCGCGCTTCGTCGCGGGTCTGAGCAGTGCCGCTGGTTTGTTGTTGGGCAGCGGGCTGATCTTGAATTGGTTGATACGCCATAATCATCGCAGCGAATTGGGCATACATTTTTCGGGAATTGGCCTAGGAATCGCCTGTGCAGCGGCAGCGGTACACGTGATGAAACTATGGCTGACTTGGGATCAGCAATGGTGGGCATTGACCGCGCTGAGTTGCGTGTTGGCGATACCCGCGCTGCGCTGGTTACCGCCGCCGGATCGCAGTGTGGTGACCAAGACGGGGCAGAAGATGGAGGATGCGCCGCCCAGTGCGTTTTTCATGTGGCTGTTAATTGCGGCGTATTGTTGCGCAGGCATCGGATATGTCATCAGCGCGACCTTCATCGTCGCCATCGTAGATCATATCCCAGGCATGGAGGGCAAAGGCACACTGGTGTTTTTCGTCATCGGCATCACTGCCGCTCCTTCTTGTATCGCGTGGGATTTAATTGCGCGCCGCAGTGGAAAACTGAATGCACTTTTCATGGCCGCAGTTTTGCAAATCGTCGGCATCATGTTGCCAGTTTTCGCGAGCGGGTTGATGCCCGCATTGTTTGGCGCGGTATTGTTCGGCGGCACAGTGATGGGTATCGTGAGTTTGGTGCTGACCATGGCCGGGCAATACTATCCGACCCGTCCCGCCAAGATGATGGGCAAGATGACACTGTCTTACGGCGTGGCTCAAATCGCTGGCCCTGCGATCACGGGTTGGCTAGGCACGCGCTTGGGCAGCTATGTTGCGGGGCTATATTTGGCCGGGGGTGCGATGGTCGTGGCGGCTCTGATTTTCCTGATGCTCGGCATCGTGGCAAAACGTGACAACACTAATAAATAATTCGCCTTGAGTGCGCAGGCTTGTTATTGCAGCAATCAGGGAAGTGATGTCAAGACTACTAAATTTTACACGCTGCCGAGTGATCGACCACTGCCCGGTTTAAAGCTGGTCTGGCCGTCAGGGCCGTATAGATTGGCTTGGTTAAACGCGTTGCTTAATACCGCCAAGGATTGTTGGTTGTGGCGCAACTTCATTTGTATCAACTCACCATTGGCTTGATTCAGACGTTGTGAGTCTTTTGCTGAAATGAGAATCTTCTGCCACACAATCAGTCCTTCCGGGCAGTTCGTTTTTAGCCAAGCACCTATTGAATCGAGACTTAACGCGGGAATATTCTTTTGGAGCAGAGCGCGTCGAGCTTGTGCGAGGTCGTTCAGGCTGATGGCGAGTGTGGTTTTTTGCTCGGAAAGTTCTATCAGTTGGCTGGTCAGATTTTCCACCAGCATGGCCTGCTCTTTTTTAAGCAAAGCCACAAAATTATCTAATGCTAGGCTTTCGCTTTTGAAAGCTGCGAGTAGTTGAGTAACCGAAATTTTCGTCAAGGATTATTTCCTACCATTAATCAAATCACGAACCGTTTTTATCAAGCCTTCAGCAACCACTTCAGAATTGACTTTGAAACGACCCTCACTCAATGCCTGCTTGATCTCTGCAACTTTATTTGCATCTACGATAGGGGTGCTCATCATGCTGCTTTCCAAGCTGTTCAGTTGGCTTGCCGTTGAACCGATGGTCACATTGGTACCGCTGGTGAATTGTTTGGAAGTAGTCGAACTGGCTTTGCCGCGAGCAGCGGGCGGCGTGGTGCTATCTCCAACGGAAGTGATAGTTGACGGTTTGCCGGGCTTGTTGATCTTCATGGGTATCCTCTCAGATTCAATCTGAATGGTACGAGTGTGGTTGGTTATAGTTTCATTATATCGGTAAAAAACAGTAAAACTTTAGTCTAAATAGCATGACATGTAGTTTAGGCAGAGTTGGGTGCAAGTTAGGGCGCGATCTCAACAGTTCCGTTTGTACGTGCTATACCATTAACCACACGATTCAGCCCGATGCGAACTTGTACAGTTTGTCCTTCACTTGCATTTGCCAATGCGGTGCCTTCATTACGAATGTTAAATCCTTCTCCTTGCGTAAGCAATTGTACGACTTGACCTTGAGTCACGACAAAGGGTGCGCGCAGCATATCTTCTCGAATGACCTGACCCGCTGCGATGCTATAGCGCAATACTTTTCCGATTGCCATGTTGGGATCGGTGAGGCCTTCTTTTTGTGATGCATCGGAGGATTGAGCGGTGAAATCCTGTGCTACTAAAGTATGCCCCAGCGGTAATTGTTGTGCGCTGATC
>CANFCA010000032.1 GCA_947445045.1 Gallionellaceae bacterium | reverse complement strand
CTTGAGCGTATCGTGGCATCGTTTACTGAGTTGGCAGGGCAAGCAGATGTGGTGATAGTTGAGGGTGCAGGCGGTTTTCTTGTGCCGCTAAATGATCGTGAAGATAGCGCGGATTTGGCGATGCAATTAGGCTTGCCGATTATTTTGGTGGTGGGGATGCGGCTGGGTTGCTTGAATCACGCGCTGTTAACGGTTCAAGCCATTGCTGCACGTGGCTTGGTGTTGGCGGGCTGGGTAGCGAATTGTGCGGAAGAAAATATGCCGATGTTGGATGAGAATATCGCTGCTTTGCAGCAACGCATTGCCGCGCCGATGCTAGGCGTTGTGCCGTACCAAGTGCAGCCTGATAGAAAAGTGGCAGCAAATTATTTGAATCTCAATTTATTGGATAGCGTGTTAGTGCATGGTTGATTTCAGCATCATCGCGGTGTTTTTTGTGGGCTTGCTAGGCGGGGTGCATTGCCTTGGCATGTGCGGCAGCATCGTCGGCATCCTCACTGCACAACTCCCTAAGCCCCCTATCCATCTTTCTCCCGCAAGCGGGAGAAAGGGCGAACGTCTCTCCATTATGGAGAGGATTGGATTTGGCGAGCAAACACTTTGGCCATTTCACTTGGCTTACAGCAGCGGGCGAGTGGCGAGTTACAGCTTGGCGGGTGCATTGGTTGGTTTGCTTGGGCAAGCAGGATTGATGTTTCGTGACCAAGTGCCGATACAGCATTTGTTGTTCGCCTTATCGAGTTTAATGTTGATTGCGTTGGGATTGTATCTGGCAGGCTTGTGGAGTTTAGTGCGACGCATCGAGGGGGTCGGCAAAACTTTGTGGCAACGCATCCAGCCGTTAACGCGCGGCTTGTTTCCTGTCACCACCACACTACGCGCTTTTTTACTCGGCACGTTATGGGGTTGGCTGCCATGCGGTTTGGTGTATAGCGTGCTAGTGACAGCCTTGGCGAGTGGCGATGCAAAACATGGCGCGTTGATTATGCTTGCGTTTGGTTTGGGTACGCTGCCCAATTTGTTAGCGATAGGATTGTTCTGGGAAAAAATCAAAAGCAAAGTGCAGTCGCCAAAAGTGCGCACGACTGCGGGCTTGTTGGTTGCTGCGTTTGGTGTGTATGGATTGTTCAAGGTCGGCTATACGTTTTATGTGAATGGCTGGGCAGGAGCGTGCCATGTGGCTGCTTAATGTGACTGAGAAAATAGTAGGAGAGTGCCCTGCACACGACGAAATAAATCGCGTGCAGGGCACGCTCCTACCGCATAGATGGCGGAATATGGTGGTGCAAAAATTTTGGTTATCCCTCACGCTTTTTCTACTTGCAGCCTGCGACGCACCCAAGCTGCCATCGCCCTTTCACGCAAGCGACGTGACTGCCAGGTTTGAACAAGCCACTTTTCAGTTGACCGACCAGCATGGTCAAACGCGCACGCTGGCTGACTTTCAGGGCAAAGTGGTGGTGGTGTTTTTTGGTTACACGCATTGCCCTGACGTTTGCCCCACTACGCTCGCGGACTTCGCGCAAGTGATGCGCTTGCTGAATAAAGATGCAGACAAAGTTCAGGTGTTGTTCGTCACGCTTGATCCAGAGCGTGATAAGCCGGACATGTTGGCGAAGTATGTGTCCCAGTTTAACCGGACATTCTTGGCTTTGTATGGGAATGAGTTAGCCACGGCGCAAGCGGCTAAATCATTTAATGTGACCTATCAAAAACAGCCGACCTCGTCCGGTTATAGCCTAGATCACAGTGATGGTAGTTTCTTGATTGACCCCAAGGGTCGAGTACGCTTGTTGGCACCTTATGCACAGCCCAGCACTCTGATGGTTGAAGATATTAGGTTGTTGCTGGCTGGGGTATGATGGCGGCGGAAAAATGACAGGGATTTTGTTGATGGTTTTATTTGTGCATAGTGGCGGTTTTGTTCATGGCTGAAGCCAGTAGCGATTTGCCTACCCATAAATTGTTCGCATTGCTACGCGAATCGCGTTGGCTATTGTTTGCTGCGGGCGCAATATATTTTACTGTTGCCCTGTTTGGCTATCATCCTGCCGACCCTTCTTGGTCGCATAGCGCGAGCGGTGCGGTGACGAAAAATCCTTGCGGTGTGTTGGGTGCGTATCTGTCCGATTTACTGTTTTATGTGTTCGGGTTTTCCGCGTGGTGGCTGGTGTTGTTCATGTTGCAACGGGTGTGGGCGGGTTACCACAAGCTGCGTGCCGACAGTGTTTTCTGCAAGCGCACCTTGCAGGTTTCAATCGCGGGTTTTGTGGTGTTGTTATTGAGCAGCAGTTCGCTAGAGGCGATACGCTTATACACGCTTAAAGTCGCGCTCCCGCTTGCTCCGGGTGGAATGTTGGGTAGTGTGCTGGGGAATGGATTGGTCTATTTGCTGGGCTTTACGGGCGCGACGTTGTTGTTGCTGACTTTGATTGCCACCAGTTTTAGTGTGTTCAGCGGATTTTCTTGGCTGCGATTCATAGATTGGTTGGGTGCAATACTGGAAAACTTTTACGCATCGGCGCGCTTAGCTTGGCAAACGCGCCAAGATCGCCGTATTGGCGCGGAAGCAGTGATTAAGCGCGATGTGGAGGTTGAAGAGGAGAAGAAGCGCGTCGAAGATCATCAGCCGATACACATCGAAATGCCATTGATGGAGGTGGAGAAGTCCTCGCGCGTTCGTGAAGAAAAACAAGTGCCGTTATTTGCGGACATGCCCGATTCACCGTTGCCGCAGTTGCAATTGTTGGATCAGCCGTCGCCCCATCTTGAGGTGGTGTCGGCGGATACGTTGGAATTTACTTCGCGTTTGATTGAACGCAAGTTGAAAGACTTTGGTGTGGAAGTGAAAGTCGTGGCGGCCTATCCGGGGCCTGTGATTACGCGTTATGAGATTGATCCTGCCATCGGTGTAAAGGGTAGTCAGATCATCAATCTGGTGAAAGATTTGGCGCGTGCGTTGTCGGTGACGAGTATCCGCATGGTGGAAACTATTCCCGGTAAAACTTATATGGCGTTGGAGTTGCCCAACGCTAAACGGCAAATGGTGCAGCTCTCGGAAATCCTCGGCTCGCAAGTGTATGCCGACATGAGTTCGATGTTGGCAATGGCGATGGGTAAAGATATTTCGGGTAAGCCGATCGTCGTGGATTTGGCAAAAATGCCGCACGTGTTGGTCGCGGGTACGACAGGTTCGGGTAAGTCTGTCGGCATCAATGCGATGATACTCAGCATCCTCTACAAGGCTACGCCGCAGCAAGTACGCATGTTGTTGATTGACCCTAAGATGTTGGAGCTGTCGGTGTATGAGGATATTCCACATCTTATCGCGCCCGTGATTACCGATATGCGCCAAGCCGCATCGGGCTTGAATTGGTGCGTGGTGGAAATGGATAAGCGCTATCGTTTGATGTCGGCGATGGGCGTACGCAACATCGCAGGGTTCAATCAAAAAGTGCGCGATGCGATCAAGGCAGGCACGCCTCTCACCAACCCGTTTAGCCTGACACCCGATAATCCGGAAGCCTTGGAAGAAATCCCGCTGCTGGTAATTTTCATCGATGAGCTGGCTGACTTGATGATGGTCATCGGCAAGAAGATTGAAGAGCTGATTGCGCGTTTGGCACAAAAGGCGCGCGCATCAGGAATTCATTTGGTACTGGCAACGCAACGCCCCTCGGTAGATGTGATAACGGGTTTGATAAAAGCCAACGTGCCGACGCGCATCGCGTTTCAAGTGTCGAGCAAAATTGATTCGCGCACCATCCTCGACCAAATGGGCGCGGAAGCGTTGTTGGGGCAGGGCGATATGCTTTACCTCGCGCCTGGAACAGGCTATCCGACACGGGTGCATGGCGCATTTGTTTCAGATCAAGAAGTGCATCGCGTTGCGGAATATTTGAAATCGCAAGGTGAGCCGCAATACATTGAAGGCGTGCTTAACTCGCTGGACGAAGCGGGTGCTGAGGGTAGTGAAGCGGGCATGAGCTTGGATGCTGAGGCCGACCCGCTCTACGATCAGGCCGTCGAAATCGTCGTTAAATCACGCCGCGCATCCATCTCATTAGTGCAACGCAATTTGCGTATCGGCTATAACCGGGCCGCTCGCTTGGTCGAGCAAATGGAAGCAGCGGGAATTGTTTCGGCGATGCAGAGTAATGGTAATCGTGAAGTGATTGCGCCGAATCGTGAATAATTATAGAGGCTGAGTATGACGGGTAAAGAATTGATGCGGATGTTGTATCCATCGCAAGATTGCATGGTCAGTGTGCTGGATGTGGGGGCGATTGATCTCAAGGTGGCTGACGCGCCCTATAGTCAAATGGTGCAGAATAACTATGCGCGTGTGGTCGGATTTGAGCCTGATGTGGCAGGGTGTGAAGCTTTAAACAAAAAGTATGGTTCGCCGCATTTGTTTTTACCGCACTTCATTTACGATGGAAAACCTGCCACGTTTTATGAGACCAACTGGGCATTGACTGGCTCGTTGTTCAAGCCAAACCAACCATTGTTGGAAAAATTTAACAATCTGCATGAGTTGATGACATTCAAGGCGGAGCATCCCGTTGAGACCAAGCGTCTGGATGACATACCTGAAGTGGGCGATATTGATTTCGTCAAAATTGACGTGCAAGGTGCGGAGCTATCGATATTTGAAAATGGTGAGCGGGTGTTACGCAACGCAGTGGTAGTGCAAACGGAAGTGGCGTTTGTTGAAATGTATGAGAATCAACCGTTGTTTGCCGAGGTGGATCAATTGATGCGTTCTTACGGTTACCAATTCCATACCTTTTTGGGCTTTGCGGGGCGCTGTTTTAAACCTATGGTGGTGAACAATGATGTCAATCAGCGCAATCGTCAGATCCTTTGGTCGGACGCGGTGTATGTCAAAGATTGGTTGAATTTTGGAAGGCTGTCCTTAGATAAATTAAAGAAGCTTGCCTTGGTGTTGCATGAGTTTAAGTCTTTCGATTTGAGTTTGCTGGTGCTGAAGGAAATCGACACTCGCGGTGCAACCAATTTGGCGAATCGGTACTTTGCTTCCATCACAGCTATGCCGCCGACTAAGTTATGAAAATAATCAATCTAATGGTATTTTGCGTGAGCTGTATTTTCGCCACGATAAGTGCAGCCTCTGGTATCGACAGTCTGAAAAGTTTTGTCGCTAAAACTCATTCAGCACAAGCTAATTTCACGCAAGAAGTTGTGGATCAAAGTGGTAAAAAAATTCAAAGTGCATCAGGCGTAATGCAGTTTCAGCGTCCCGGAAAATTTCGTTGGGCTTACCAAAAACCTTACGAACAAATCATCGTGGGTGATGGCGTGAAATTTTGGCTATACGACGTAGATTTGAATCAAGTGACTGTGAAGAAATTAGATGCGGCATTGGGTAGTAACCCCGCTGCTTTGTTGTCGGGCAGCAATGAGATTGAGCGAGGGTTCGCATTGCAAGACGACGGCAATCAAGATGGACTCGATTGGCTGCAAGCGACTCCCAAAGGCAGTGACACGAGCTTCGACAAGATACGCATGGGCTTTAATGCGCAAGCAGAGCTGGTGGCGATGGAATTGAACGATGCCTTTGGCCATAAGACCGTGCTACGTTTTTCCAATATGCAACACAACCCCAAATTTTCCGCGCAGCAGTTTCACTTCACGCCGCCTAAAGGTGCGGATGTCATTGGCGAGTAAATGAGTGATTTATTTGCCAGCGCGCAACCTGCCGCACCGCTAGCCGAACGGCTACGTCCCAAGCATATTGATGAAGTGATCGGGCAATCCCACTTGTTGGGCGTGGGTCGTCCACTGCGTTTGGCATTTCAATCTGGAAAATTGCATTCGATGATTTTGTGGGGGCCGCCGGGCGTAGGGAAAACCACGCTGGCACGACTCATGGCGCAGGCATTTGATGCAGAGTTCATGCCGATTTCGGCGGTGTTATCCGGTGTAAAAGACATCCGTGAATCTATCGCACAAGCACAGCAGACTTTGCAACAAAATGGTCGTCACACCATTCTGTTTGTGGATGAGGTACATCGTTTTAACAAGTCGCAGCAAGATGCTTTTTTGCCTTTTGTCGAGCAGGGCTTAATAACCTTTATTGGCGCGACTACCGAGAACCCATCCTTTGAAGTGAACAACGCGCTGTTGTCGCGGGCACAGGTGTATGTGCTGCATTCGCTTTCGGCGGAGGAATTGGCGGAGTTGTTTGAGCGGGCGCAGCAATTTTTATGTAGCCCAGATTCTTCATCAACTGTAGGAGCGAGCCCTGCTCGCGAAGCAAAAGAACAATCGCGAGCAGGGCTCGCTCCTACACAAGGCTCTGCGGATTTTTTAACGTTCACTGAAGATGCCAAAGAACGCATCATCGGCTACGCGGATGGTGATGCACGCCGCTTGCTCAATGTGTTGGAGCAACTGCACACCGCCGCTCAAACGGCAGGTGTGAGCAACATCGACAGTACCTTCCTCGATAACACGCTGGCGCAGAATTTGCGCCGTTTTGATAAAGGTGGCGAAGCGTTCTACGATCAAATTTCCGCGTTGCATAAATCGGTGCGCGGCTCGAATCCCGATGCGGCTTTGTATTGGCTGGTGCGTATGCTGGACGGCGGTGCGGATGCGCGATATCTGGCGCGGCGCATCGTGCGCATGGCTTGGGAAGACATCGGACTGGCCGACCCGCGTGCCTTGCAAATCACCAATGATGCGGCACAAACGTATGAGCGATTGGGTTCACCCGAAGGCGAGCTGGCGTTGGCGCAAGCGGTGTTGTACTTGGCGTGCGCCCCCAAGTCGAATGCGGGCTATGTCGCGTATAATGCCGCCCGCGCTTGGGTGGCAAAAGATGGTTCACGCGACGTACCGATGCATTTGCGCAATGCACCAACCAAACTGATGAAGCAACTGGATTACGGTAAAGATTACCGTTATGCGCACGACGAAGCTGGCGGTTATGCGGCGGGTGAAAATTATTTACCCGACGGTATGGTAGCAGTGAATTTCTATCAGCCCACCGAGCGCGGGTTGGAAGCAAAGATTTCTGAAAAGCTGGCGCATTTGCGCGAGCTTGATGCGCAAGCGAAAGACAAAAAAGGATAGAGCAACATGTTGGATATTCAAATATTGCGGAATGATTTAGCAGGCGTGGCGGCAAGATTGGCAACACGTGGATTTGTGCTTGACACCACAAAATTCGAGCAATTGGAAGGCGAACGCAAAGTTATTCAAACTCGCACGCAAGAGCTGCAAGCCAAGCGTAACTCGGCATCCAAGCAAATCGGCATTGCCAAATCAAAAGGTGAGGATGTGTCGGCAATCATGGCTGAAGTTGCTAACTTGGGCGATGAGTTGAAGCAGGCTGAAGTGCAATTAGGCGAAGTGCAAATCGCTTTGCAAACGATGCTGGAAGTATTGCCGAATATGCCGAACGAGAGCGTGCCTGTCGGAAAATCTGAAGCTGATAATGTGGAAGTCCGTAAAGTAGGCAGCGTGCCGAAATTTGATTTTGCGGTGAAAGATCACGTTAGCCTTGGCGAAGGTTTGGGTGGGCTGGATTTTGAAACTGCTGCGAAAATTTCTGGTGCGCGCTTCTCTTTGTTGAAAGGCGGCTTGGCGCGTCTGCACCGTGCCTTGGCGCAATTCATGTTGGATACGCATATCGATCAGCATGGCTATACCGAGACCTATGTTCCATATATTGTGAATAGTGCCTCTATGCGTGGTACTGGACAGTTGCCGAAGTTTGAACAAGACCTTTTTCAAGTAAGTTTTGGTGGTACTTCAAACAAGGCAGCAATGGTTAATGTTTACGCGGACAAGTTTTTAGGTGATGGGCTGGTTGCAAATGATGCCAATATAAAAGTTGATGTAGAAAATTGGTATTTGATTCCAACCGCCGAAGTTCCCGTAACCAACATGGTGCGCGATGAGATAGTACCGTTAGAAAAATTGCCGATGAAGTTCGTGGCACATACGCCGTGCTTCCGTTCCGAGGCTGGCTCTGCTGGGCGCGATACGCGCGGCATGATACGACAGCATCAGTTCGATAAAGTGGAGTTGGTGCAAATGGTGCATCCCGATGAATCCTACGTGGCATTGGAGCAATTGCTCGGACACGCTGAAACAATATTGCAAAAACTCGGTCTGCATTACCGCGTGGTGAAGTTGTGCACGGGCGACATCGGTTTCTCTGCCGCGATGACGTATGACATTGAAGTGTGGTTGCCCGCGCAAAACACTTACCGCGAGATTTCTTCCTGCTCTAACTTTGAAGCCTTCCAAGCGCGCCGTATGCAAGCGCGCTTCCGCAACGCACAAGGCAAGCCGGAGCTGCTGCATACCTTGAACGGTTCGGGTCTTGCTGTAGGACGTACCTTGGTGGCAGTGTTGGAGAATTACCAGCAGGCGGATGGAAGCGTGGTGATTCCTGAGGTGCTGCGCCCTTACATGGGTGGTTTGGAAAAGCTTGCAGGTTAGGGCTAGTGCAGCAAGCCCCGCAACGGCTTAGTGAGCTTGTAGGAAATGGTGGTTTCTTCAGGCTCTATTCGCTTTAACATGTCGTGGTAGTTGCGTATATTTTCCACGAGTATCACCGCCTCGCCGCCCCGTGCATAGCCATGTTTAACGGTGTCGTAAACTTCAGGTTGATTAAGTTGTGCCATCCATTTTTTCACATCAGCCCAACTATCAG
>CANFCA010000031.1 GCA_947445045.1 Gallionellaceae bacterium | reverse complement strand
TAAACTCACTTACAACGTGAAATTCCCAATGATGGAAAAGTCTGGGGTGAAAAAGGACAATGCCAACCCTGTCTTTGCACAGTTAATTGCTGCAACTGGCGAAACACCTGAATGGAATTTCCACAAATACCTTGTCAGTCGTGACGGGAACACTGTGCAGTCTTTTTCCGCAAGCCTGCAGCCCAACGATCCAAAACTTCTGCAAGCCATTGAGTTATTTCTTTCACAGCCAGTCAATAAATGAATCAACCTTACCGCTGACTAATTGAACTTCTAACGAAGTCGGCTGTTGAATATCAAATTGAATCATATTTTTTCAGATGGATATAACAGCTTCTTCTAATTTATTCAGATACCGCTTTGTTGCAGATAAAATGCTTGATCAAATCTTAACAAAGTACCAACAGTGGACAATCAAGATTGGTTAGATAATTTGGCATATTTTGTAAATCCACCTCATGGATAATGGTGCATTAAATATGATCATCGGATAACCGCCATGCCCTTTGTGAGCCTAAACCCCACCAACAATCAAGTGATTCAGACCCATGCCTGTTTGGATGTTCAGCGTTTGGAACAAGTCCTGGAAAAAGCCCACATCGCACAGCAAGCCTGGGCTCAAACAACTCTTTCCCGGCGTGCAGAAGTGTTGCGCGATGTGGCGATGCATTTACAAGCACAGCGTGACCGATACGCGATTCTCATCACACAGGAAATGGGCAAACCGCTGCGCGAAGCACGTGCAGAAGTCGAAAAGTGCGCCGGTACTTGCGACTACTATGCGCAACATGTTGGGGATTTCCTGCGTGCCGATTTGGTGGAATCGGATGCCGGTAAAAGCTATGTCGCGTATTACTCGCTCGGTGTGGTGTTGGCCATCATGCCGTGGAATTTCCCCTTCTGGCAAGTATTCCGCGCCGCCGTCCCTGCCTTGATGGCGGGCAACGCGGTGGTGCTGAAACATGCGCCGAATGTGCCGCAGTGCGCACTCTCCATAGAAGCCGTCTTCCTTGATTGCGGTTTTCCGGAGGGTGTGTTTACGAACTTGATGATCGAGGTCGAGCAAGCAGCCGACGCAATCGCCAGCCCGCATGTGCATGCGGTTACGATCACCGGATCGGAAGCCGCAGGACGCAGAGTGGCGGCGGGCGCCGGTCAGCATCTGAAAAAATGCGTGCTGGAGTTAGGCGGCTCCGATCCATTCATCGTGCTACACGACGCGGATTTGGAATTGGCCGTCAATATGGCGGTGACCTCGCGCTTCTTAAATTGCGGGCAATCGTGTATTGCCGCCAAACGCTTCATCGTCGTGCCGCAAATCGCGGACGAGTTCCTGCACCAGTTAACAATCAAAGTGGAAGCGCTCAAGCTCGGCGACCCGATGAATGATGCCACGCAAATTGGTCCCATGGCGCGCCTCGACCTGCGTGACTCACTGCATAGTCAAGTCAGCGATTCCCTCGCGCAAGGCGCAGTGGCGGTGACTGGCTGCAAGCCGGTCGAACGAGACGGTTTTTTTTACCAGCCCTCCATCCTGGATCGTGTCACAGCCAAAACCCGCGCTTACCACGAAGAGTTATTCGGACCAGTGGCGATCATGATTCGCGCCACGAACGAAGAAGATGCGCTGCAAATAGCCAACGAAACCCGCTTCGGGCTCGGCTCATCAATCTGGAGCAAAGACGCGGGGCGGGCCGAACAGTTGGCTGCCCGGATTCAAGCTGGTTGCACCTTCATTAATGGCATGGTCAAATCCGATCCGCGCCTACCGTTCGGTGGCATGAAGGCTTCTGGCTTCGGGCGCGAGTTGTCAAAGCTGGGGATGTATGAATTTGTGAATGCGAAGACGGTGTGGATTCGGTAGAGTGGAAAAGCGTAGAGCCTTCCGACGTTAGTCGAGTTCTCACAATCGATAAAATATTTTAAGAGATTCATGCCAAGGTGAATAAATTAGCTCGATTGCAAAATTTCAGCGTCCACTTTGGGAAGGCTATTACAATGGCAAAATAGCAGTTCAGTGCGAGCGGAGCTTCATTTCGACCTTCCAATTGGCACAATTCAGCATGATAGGTTAGTATTTTTCAATACCTTCACTATTTCTAACTTTAAGGAATCGTACCTTGAAAATTACCGTTGAAACCACCGTCAGTGCGCCCATTGCAAAAGTCTGGAGCGCATATACAACCCCAAACGACATCATGCAATGGAATACTGCTTCTGACGATTGGCACACGACCAAATCCACTGTTGATTTGCGTGTGGGCGGAGAATTTACATCTCGCATGGAAGCCAAAGACGGTAGCTTCGGTTTTGACTTTGCAGGAACATACACCAAAATTACCCCAAACGAGTTAATCGAGTATTCGTTCGGAGACCGATCGGGAGCAGTTGAATTCATAGCCGGTACTAGCAATGTAAAAGTGCGTGTCACGTTCGATGCTGAATCCGAAAATCCCCTTGAGCAACAGCGTCAAGGATGGCAGGCAATCCTGAATAATTTTGCAAAGCACGTCGAAGCAAATCAGTGAATTCTACATGTTTGGGGAGTTAGGATTTTAATCCATGGAGTTGCATTTGAATGACGGCTTTCGGACTGGTAGTTACAATGACTAAACAGCAGCCTCGTGCCAATTCCGGTCATTTGTAGTTGCGCTTAGTTGCAACTAAAGCACAATTTCATGCATTTATTTGTGAGGAGCAAATTTTGATTCAGAGGTATTCGAACGTAGCCTTCCTCTCAATTATTTTTGTTCTATTTTCTGGCTGCACCTCACAGCAGCTTTATAGTACTGGTCAGGCATATCAACGTAACCAATGCCTACTTATTCCTGACAAAATCGAGAGCGACAGGTGTTTAAGCAAAATCAATACAAGCTATGACGATTACAAGAAAGAGAAAGAGTTGGGAGCAAAATAACTGAGAGTTTGAACGGGATTTAGCAATTAACAAATGGCTGTAGTCTCATATAAAATCTGACCTTAGCTTGTTAAACGTTCGGCCACAAGCAAATGGTCAACTAGTATAAATGCAGAATTTACAGCCGATGATGCACGCACGTGTGATGCAAAAATACTCTCAACGAGTTGTACCTATTTGACAGCAGTTCTATGACAACACAACAGATCAGCAGGGACCTAAAAAGTCTGGCCAACCCTGAACTTGCTGCGCAGGCACAACGCTATTTCAAGACTGGGCCTGGCGAGTACGGCGAGGGTGACCGGTTCCTAGGTATTCGCGTTCCTGTTCTAAGGGTGCAACTTAAAAAATACGAGTCCGCCACCCTAGAAGACGCTCGACAATTGTTGGCCTCTGAGTTTCATGAAGAACGCCTGTTCGCACTACTGCTTTTGGTTCGTAAGTTTGATAAGGGTAACGACGCGGAGAGGGCTGCCATCTACTGGCTATACTTGAACAACACATTCCATATCAACAACTGGGACCTAGTGGACAGCTCAGCCAGCCAAATCGTCGGCCGATATCTTGAGTCACATGATCGGCTAATACTATATAAGCTTGTCAAGTCCAGCAGTCTCTGGGAGAGGCGTATCGCCATCATCGCCACCTTTTATTTCATCAAGAATAACCAGTTCGATGATGCACTAAAGCTGGCAACGCAACTTTTAGACGATGAAGAAGACCTGATCCATAAAGCCGTCGGATGGATGCTCAGGGAGATAGGAAAACGCGATGAAGAGGTAGGAAGAAACTTCCTACTAGCCTGTTACAAATCAATGCCGCGCACCATGTTGCGTTATGCGATAGAAAGATTTCCTGATTCGGAACGGAAACAATATCTGCTTGGAGATGCTTAAAGATACACTCACAATGTTGGCTCTTGAGGATTGAACATTGAAATTGGAATTGCTGCTACTTAGTACCATGACCATTCCCAGTCGTGCGGCGTTAGAATTACTCTTCCAAAGCTAAGTTTGAGTCGACCTAAAGCTATTTGAAAAATACCGGTGTGAGAACAAACTCATGTATATGAATGATGCGGAGCCTGCGGATGAAGTCATGTGTCATTGCAGCGGAACCAGACGGAACAATATTCAAAAACTTTTTGAACAAGGTATGGATATTAACGCCATCTCCAGATGGACCGGGGCACTTTCCGGTTGCGGTGGCTGTGAGTGGGATATCGCACAGTTTCTCAAAGATATTACCGAACTAAAAAAATAGTTTGCTGGTATTTTCTTCGGAGTTCATGCCTATAAATTCCCAAGAAAAAAATTAAGCTGATTAGAGTTTTCCTGCTCATAGTACTTGGTTCACTTGATGAGTTGCACATGTGAAATAATTTATTTAACGAAAACTATCGCCAATTATTTAAGCACGTCAGTCCAATACCGTCACTGTTAGATTTATAAGTTTTGTTCACGGTGTTATCCACAAAAATTGTGGGTAACAATAATATTTTTTAATGATGTAATTTGCATTTCAATTTATCTGGTGTGCTCAGCTAATTTTATTTGTACCAACTTTGAGTGACGAATGAAATTTTTCTTGGGACTTTTTTCTATTTTTTTCCAACATCAGTTTTCTCCAACCTGATTAAATACTTTTATAAAATAATTCAGGGGCAGCTTTCTTGCGGGTAATATGAGTGAACGAATTGTAACAATGTGCCAATTCCAGAAGTTCGATTAAATTTCTCATTGCAGACCGTCGGGTTTTGTTTTAATGTATTAACTAATTTGTAGTAACATTCGGCTCATGAATATCAGTTTTGAGTGGGATGAATCCAAGGCGCAAGCAAACCTGAGAAAGCATCACGTCAGCTTTGAAATTGCTGCTCTTGTATTCCTTGATCCGCTGGCTCTTGCTAATCAAGATCGCATTGAAGACGGCGAACAGAGGTGGCAGGCTCTGGGCATGGTTGACGGTTGTTTGTTGCTATTGGTAGCACATATTGTGCGTCATGAAGAAGATGTCGAAGTTATCCGCATCATTTCAGCGCGAAAGGCAGATAAAAAGGAGCGAAAAAATTATGAAGAAATCCGCTAAATATTCTCTTGACTCAACAAAGCCAGTGTCATTAACCAAAACACAAAGGGCTGAAATCAAAACTATGTCTGAATTGCCAGATAACAAAATTGATTACAGCGATATTCCCCCACTGCCGGCTGAGTTCTGGAAGCAAGCTACGTCTAATCCGTTCTATAAGCCTACCAAGACCTCAACGACAGTCCGTGTGGATTCGGATGTATTGGTGTGGTTGAAATCTCAAGGTAAGGGCTATCAAACCCGCATCAATGCGATACTTCGTGCTGCAATGATGCATGAAATAAAGCACTAGACGTATTTTAAAACTTGAATGTCCCTTGCTGGCACCTTGTTACGATTCATTCGCGCATATTACTTGCTCTAAAGCCGTCACTGAATAATTACATCTGTTGCAGTGCATCAAGAAATACCTCAACGGGTTGTGCACCTGAGATACCCGACTTCTCATCGAACACAAAGAACGGTACGCCCGAGATCCCAAAATTGGCCGCTCGCGATTCATCTGCTCTTACAGCATCTGAATACTGATCACTCTCCAACATATCCAACACTTCACTTTCGGCTATCCCAAACTGAGGTGCAAGTTTTGCCAGCGCGACACGATCACCCACAGCCAACGATTCAGAAAAGTAGGCGTGCATGATGGATTCAATCGCTTGATCGCCCCGTTGATTATCAGCAGCAAAATGCAGCAACCGATGTGCGTCGAAAGTATTGCCCGGTCGGGCATGGGTGAGCTTATATTCCAGACCGACCGCTTTGGCTTGTGTCGTGACCCGCGCATTCATCTCATCTGCTTGTTGCAGGCTGACCTTATATTTGCGTGACAGCATCTCGTTCAACGTGCCTTGGTGTTGCCTTGGCGCGTTAGGGTCTAATTCAAAACTACGCCAAATCACTTGGATGTTACTGCGATCCTCAACTTGAGCCAGCGCTGATTCAAAGCGACGTTTACCGATATAACACCACGGACAAATAATATCTGACCAGATTTCTATTTTCATGAATGTGTCTCTTCTAAGGAATCAACCCTTCCGCCTTCATCGCTGCTTGCACGGCAGGACGTGCGGCGATTCGTGTCAAATAGTGTTGGATATTTGGAAACGGATTGAGATCAAAATTCACCCGCTCACTCCATCTCAGCACCGTGAATAAATAGGCATCCGCTATGCTGAAAGTGTCGCCCATTAAGTAGGGCTGGTTGGCTAGCTGGGTTTCAACATGGGTCAGTCGCTTGGCTAACAGCGTGCGAGCAATAACTTTATAGTCTTCTGCCACTGCTTTGTTAAACAGCGGGCTGTAGGTTTTATGCACTTCTGAACCGATAAAATTCAGCCATTCCTGTAAACGATACCGTGCCATGGTGCCCTGCGCGGGCGCCAGGTTTGCGCTTGGATGTTGGTCAGCTACATATTGCAATATCACCGCGCCTTCCGTCAGATAGCTGCCATCATCCAGCTGGATGGTCGGCACATAGCCTTTCGGGTTGATCTGCATAAAGTCCTCACCCGTTTCTGTAGTTTTAGTCGGGACATTGAGCTTGTCGATTGCATAGGGCTGACCGGTTTCCTCCAAAGCGATGTGTGAAGCTAATGCGCAACTGCCAGGGGCGTAGTAGAGTTTCATGTGATCTCCTAATTTGACTGAGTGTATGTAAATCTATGGAATATCGTTTGTGCTAGATAAGTGATAACACCACGTGACCTTGCAAAATCATAGCAGTTAATCTACTCATGCGAAGCAATTGCAATTTCAATGTCTCAGGCTATCATTGATGGACTGCATAGCAATTGGAAAATTCAAATCATGTGTGGTCGTTTCGCCTTAAATGAAAAACCTCTCCGCTTCGCCGAACACTTCAAATTGAAAGGCGAGGTTGAACTCGCGCCTGCTTGGAACATCGCCCCGTCTCTCAAGATTGCGACCATCACTGACGATGACGAAGGTGAGCGGCATTTGAATCGTATGCGCTGGGGATTGATTCCTATCTGGTCAAAGGATGCCAGCATCGGTAACAAACTCTCTAATGCACGCGGTGAAACCAAGTCAATTCATTATAGAAACAAAAATCGAAGTAAAATAATTTCGTGATTTGGACGGAGTAAATCTGGACGATAACTGAGATGACAATTGCATTGTCGGTCAAGTAGGCAATTTTTTTACTTGCGCGGAGCGTGAATACACCACTGTCTTCGGTGCTGTTATTGAAAATCGAGAAGAAAGGTTCAGACGTAAATCTAGCTTTTACTTAGTCGAGTACCCTGCGCAACTTACGAAGTTGTTGCCATACAACTGCCTTGGGCAAGTTCATTGCCATGACTTGCATGCACCGTTCCAGCCAGTCGTGGCGGTTTTGCATACGATCGATGGTTTTATCGAGATCTTTACGTATGGCTTGGCCATATGCAGTTTCAGCTTTCGCCACTGCTGATCGCAGTAACGTAAGAGAGGGATTCATCATGGCAAGGTCAATGATATCCCGATTGAAAACTCCATCATCGTTCCAGCGATCCGAATTTGCCAGCAGCTTACTCGCTGCCATATCCAGTGGCGTTAGAGTTGCAATACCACAAATCTCATCACTGGATTTGTGAGGCTCGAGTTCAATCCGCCCTTCAAGAATGATCTCGAATTTGATCGACTGGTCTGCTACCTGCAACATTGTCCGGATACCATACTGATCAGTTCGTATCTCGCGGGTTTGTGCAAAAGGTGCTGTGCCCGCGCGGACGATAGCGGCGATTCCATTTGCGTCAGTGAGTAACTGACGCAGGTTGCGGTAACAAGCAACATCCGACACCATGAAATCGATGTCAATCGACTCACGGTATTCGCCATATCGAAGTGCAATTGCGGTGCCACCGCCAAACAGGCAATTGTTCTCGCTCAACAGGGGACCATTGAGGACGCTCAGGACATGGGCAATCCGCTGATGGTGCGGTCGTTTAAACAATTCCACTCGGCACTCCAAGTCCGATACGCAGTGCATCGACCAGCTGTCGCTCATGTGGCTCTAGGGCATTCACGTCCATATGACGCCAGTTGCGCTCGTAGATGCTTAGCGCTTCCGCCGGTGTCAATGCATCGGTGCCATGCACTTGCCAGGCAAGTTGCTTGAGTTGCGGGTAGTTTGCCAGATAGACACGCACGGGAATCCAGCCATTACGATCCACATTAAGTGCATTGTCGTCAGACTCGGCGGGCTTGATAATTCCGCAGTCCATGTTCATGGACTCCATGACGTTGAGGTATGCGCCAATGGTGACCGAAGGTTCGCCGTTTTCGATTCGGTGCAAAGTTACGCGCGACATTCCGGCAGCCTCCGCCGCTGTGGTGGCGCTGATTCGCAATGCTTTGCGATGCACGCGAATCAGCTTGCCCATGGCGATGAGCTTGTTGGCAGCCGTTGTTGCGATGTGAGGTGTGCGTGCTGGCATAGTGCTACCCATTCTATGCAAAATTGATTAAATGTCAAGAATGAGATACGTTATACCCATTCTAGGTGCCGTCTGTTACCTTCACATGGCAGAAGTCACTGGTTCGATTCCCGTGCACTCTACCCAAAATTCATCATCTATCCCAATCGTCATGCCTAGTGTCAATTCGATGAAAATCGGTTGCTTGCCTTCGACTTAAATTAATTCTGCGCGGGAAATGGCTGCCAACATCAGTGCGAGCCGATGCGTATCACGATTGTCACCAATTATTG
>CANFCA010000030.1 GCA_947445045.1 Gallionellaceae bacterium | reverse complement strand
GCGCGCCGTAAACGAATTGCCCTGCGGCGCGTTAACCACTTACTCATTTACCAAAAGGATGCATCTTGAACAACTCATTCAACAAAATTTTAATGGCATTGGCAACAATCACAGTTATCACCGCCTGCTCCCCTAAGGCCTCAACCGAAGATACTTCTGCGCAAACTAAAGCAATTGTCGATCAAGCGGTGGCCGAAACTAAAAAGCAAATGCTCGCAGATCAAGCGGCAGAAAAAGCCAAGCAAGAAGCCCAAATCGCGGAAGAAGCTGCTGCAAAAGCCAAGCAAGACGCGGCAGTTGCACAAGCCGTAGCAGACACCAAAAAAGAAATGGCTGCTGAACAGCATAAAGCCGCAGACAAAGCGAAGGCGCACAAATCTTCACCCGCTCCCACAGCCGTTTCTACAAGCAGCGCTACCCCTGTAACCACACCAGTTCAAGCAGCAACACCACCCGCAACCACGCCGACGAAAATGGTTTGCACAACTTGCGGAACAGTCGTTGCCATCCATGAAGTTGAAACCGCTGGCAAAGGGTCAGGCTTAGGCGTAGTGGCGGGCGGCGTAGTGGGTGGCTTGCTCGGCAATCAAGTTGGCAATGGCTCAGGGCGCGATTTGGCAACCCTCGCGGGCGCAATTGGCGGTGCAGTAGCCGGTAACAAAATTGAACAAAACTCGAAAAAAGTTAAGAGCTACAACATTGTGGTGAAAATGGAAACAGGCGAAGAGGTGACTTTCCATCAAGCTACGGCACCCAACGTTGCTAAAGGTGACGCAGTTAGAATCGACAACAACACCGTTGTGAAAAAATAAACTCAGCTATCAGGTGATTTATGAATGGGGGCGCGAGCCCCCATTTTTCTGCTCATTAAATTTAAAATCACGTTAACATTCTCTCACTGCCACCTTAGTAACAAACCATGAAAATAAAACTTTTTGGCCTAGCATGGATGATTCTTTTCTCCACTAACATCCACGCTGGCGCACTCGACGACCTCAATCAAGCCGCTAGTAATGCCTTTGGCAAAGCCATCGCACATAAGGCTTCCGAAGCATCAAAAGCTAAGGCTAACAAAAAAATCGCTGCCAAGCTCAATGTGCGGTTGCTGGCTGAGTCCAGAAAAAATCAATGTAGCTTCAAGAGCAATACCGACGAACTAGAAGCGGGTTGTGAGAGCAAATCTAAACGACTCGCATCGGCAATTATCAACGTGAAAAAATCGCTGCAAAAATCGGGACAATCGGGATTTACCTTCATCGTGTCTGGTCATACCGATTCAACGGGAAATGCGGGAGACAACAAAACGCTCTCAAAAAAACGCGCACAAATCATGGCTAAAGAGCTCATCGCGCGCGGTGTGGACGCTAATGACATCGAAGCAGTAGGCATGGGCTCCGAAAAACCGCTGATGAAGCCGGACAACACACTCGCGAAAATGGCGAAGAATCGTCGCTACGAAGTTCAAATCCGTTTCTGATCTGACGCAAAAACAGGAACGACATGTTAGAAATATTCATCTTAGCAATCGCACTCAGCATGGATGCGTTTGCTGTTGCAATTGGATTAGGTGCCAAGAAGAACATCCCCGGGCTAGCTCTTAAAGCCGGACTTTACTTCGGTATTTCTCAAGCCTTGATGCCCTTCATTGGTTACTTGGGCGGCAAAGGTGTTTTAGGTTGGATTGAAGCCTATGCCCATTGGATAGCTTTTGGATTGTTGATTTTTATCGGCGCAAAAATGATTTATGAAGGCTTTCAAGAAGGCATAGAAGAAGACATCACCGCTGTCACCAACAAAATGATGCTCATCCTAGCCATCGCTACCAGCATAGATGCTATGGCTGCTGGATTCAGCTTGACGCTCTTAGATGTCAACCCCTACGTCGCCTGCCTCGTCATCGGAACAACTACTTTTGTCTTCAGCTGGATTGGTGTTTTCATCGGAAAAAACAGCGGAACATGGCTGGAAAGCAAAGCGGAGATTTTTGGTGGTACAGTTTTGATACTGATGGGATTTAAAATACTACTGTTTTAATTCCACACCTAGAGCATTCTCCGGTTATTTCCCCAATCAGGGCACACCACTTTTGAGTTGTGATAATCTGCAATATCTAGTTTTTGAGCAAAAATATTGCTGCGGAATATATTTTCAAAGCTTATTTTTAATAAATTATGCTCAGTAGCTAACTCTATTTACATTAGAATTTTGCACTCCATAGACCATTAACTCAATAAACGCATAAGACGTAAACTTCTAACTGACTGCGAATAATTTCGCGGTGCGGTGTGAGAAAGAAGAATTAATCTACAAATGAAAAACAAATCTCCCTTCAATTTTTCTGGTGTGCAGCAACATTTCCCTTGGGCGATTGTATTACTCAGTGCGGTGATAGCTGTTTCGGTTTTTCTGCAGGCATTGCGCTTCCCGTTTATTTTTGACGATTTTGGTTATATTGTTCAAAACACCAAATTGACCGAACTCAATGTATCCGAATTGTGGCGACTATTTACAAAGCCATATAACGATTTTTCCGAGTTCTTGCCAATACGCGAATTTTCTTACTGGATAGATTTCAAACTGTTCGGCATGAATCCAACTGCGTTCAGATTGCACAATATTATTCTTTATGTGCTTTGCCTGCCTCTCGTTTTTATTGTCACGACTAAGCTATGGCAGTATTTTCGTTCGACAGAAAGCTCTGACGCGCAATGGGTGGCCGCTATCGTCACAGCTCTTTTTGCGTTTAATCCATCCCATGCAGAAGCGGTGGTGTGGATTGCCGGGCGTAAAGATGTTCTCTCGGCATTTTTTTCTTTACTTGGCTTATGGTTTGCCATCAGTTCGAAACGGGATCATGGATTATCTGCTCGGTATGCAACGGCGACTCTGCTTGCACTATTGGCAGCAATACTCTCTAAAGCGTCGGCTGTCGCGGTGGCACCCGTCATCGCTTTTCTCTGGCTCATTTTTTGGCGTGATACCCCATCATCGAATAAACGATATTCCACTTTACTGTGGCCTCTCGCTTGTTTGTTACTGGCCTTATGTATGGCAGCTATTTTTGCGAGCTTAACCACGCAAAGAATTCCATTTTATTTTGGCATTGAGATCGTTACCCGCGCACTTGCCGTGCTTGGCTGGTTGGCTCGTCTTTCTATCAGCCCAGAAAGCCGCCATTTCTTTTATCCAGTCTTCGATGATTCGAATTTTCCCCTAATGATTGCATTAGGTGCGGTAATTCTTACAGCATCTATGGTTGGTCTGGTCATGGCTATGCGCAAACATTCACTAGTCGGATTTACATTTGCTATTTTTTTCTTACTCTGCCTAACATCTCTGCAATTGGTGCCTTATAAACCACCCTCCCTCATTTCCGATCGCTTTGTGTTTCTCGCAGCATGGCCAATCATATTGCTGATTGTTACATTACTGTGGAATTTCAAGCCTGCACATCGTGCGGCTCTATTCCTCATCATTGCCTGTACCTGGGGTTTACAAGCTTCGGAACGGACGCGTGAATGGAACAGTTTTCAAACGCTAGTTGATTCGGATCTACACGCTTATCCTGGATACTACATGCCAGCCGCATTTAAAATCGCTGGGCGTAGGATGTATAGCAGCTCCCGTGAGACGGCTAATAATATATCCAATCCTGTACTCCGAAATGCCATGATTGGAATACTAGACGCTGACCATGCTGTGAATATCGAGGCTGTTGCTAAGGGCAACCCTCAAGAGGCGATGGATATGCTCTTAAAATTGGGGGAGATTCTGAATCAGCCACCCGTACAAACCAAATGGAACCCGCCTATGCTCCTCTTATGGGAAAAATACAAAGAGATGCTAGAGGATGATTGGATTGGATTATCCAAGCGCTTTCCAAACGATGTGTCAGTTAACTATAACGCTGGATTGTGGATGCTGGGAAATGGGAGTTATGAAAAGGCTACGGTTTATTTACGCAATGCGATTGAATCGCCACTCTTTCCCGAATCTGACCGTGAGCAGGCGGTTAAAAATCTTGAGCTAACTTTGATGAAAAGCGGGCAATTGCAGAAGCCATAACCCCCTTTCGTGCCGCATACTAGCGTTCAACACTGACAGCAGGACTTATTGCCTGCTCTCGTATGTTTAAAGCCAAGTTAAACTTTTAAACAAATCATCGAGCGGATTTTTAGCCGTGGGGGCAGTGCCAACGCGCTTTGCAGTAAATTCCTCCTCGAGGTTGTCGCGATAGTAGCTCCATGCCGCGCCCGAATTGCTAAGCCTGCACCAAGTTTCCGCTCCCACACCTCTGTACTGCAACGTACTGCCATCGGCGAGTTCCACTTGCAATAATCAAGTTCGTCCATCGTAGCCAATGGCGCGCAACTTGCCAGAATTAATCTTTTTTATTTCCATAGCAGCATCCTAAAAGCGTTTCAAAGCTGACCAAATGTTGAGCCCATTTTGACATACATCAACCGAATGACAGCAAATTACGCTTAAAATCGCCTCAGAGAATGTGCTACATTCATCTGTTGAAGAATCGTAGCAATAGGTTTGAAGCGCAATTTATAAATTTAATAACGAAGGAAATTGAAGATGGAAAGAATCAGTGCGAAATCTCCCCGTGCAGCCCAGGCTTACGCATTAGTCACAGACTTGCAGCAACGTTTTGTGACCAAATTAAATGCAATCAGCAAAAAATTCGGCAATGGCAAACCTTATGAGCCCACCGAGTGGTTCCGTGATGACGGCAAGCATGGCGGCGGTGTTCGATTCATGGCGACAGACGAATCACTATTCAATCGCGCCTCGGTCAATACTTCACAGGTGCAATACGACACGGATGATACAAAGCAATTGGCATCCGCTTCCGCCATCTCGACCATCATTCATCCTAAAAATCCGCTGGCACCTTCAGTTCACATTCACATCAGCTGGACAGAGTTAAAAAACGGCAACGGTTACTGGCGCGTCATGGCTGACCTCAATCCGGCTATCGAATATAGTGAAGACAAAGCCGAGTTTGCCAACAAACTCAAGCAATCCGCACCGCAACAGTACGCCGAAGCAGCGGCGCAAGGTGACCGCTATTTCAATATTCCCGTGTTAGGTCGTCATCGCGGCGTGACACATTTCTATTTGGAAAGTTACTCCAGCGGCAATTTTGAAACCGATATGGCCATGGCTAAAACAGTAGGCGAAGCGGCAATCGACACCTACTGCGATATATTGTCTGGAGCAATTGATAAGCGTACCTCACCTACCGAAGCCGATTTCAAACGCCAACTGGACTACCACACGCTATACTTCTTCCAAGTGTTGACGCTGGATCGCGGCACCACATCCGGCTTGCTGGTTCATAACCAAAATGACGTGGGCATCTTGGCTTCTATACCTTCGCTGGTTAATCGACCATTGCTAAAGTCATGGGTACAAAAAATGCCAGCGCCGCAGGATTTACTACTGACTAAAATGATCGATTGCCTGGCGAACGAATATGTTTGCGCGGTAGAAGATGACACCAAACAGGCATTAGCCAATTGCGTAAGAACACACTATCAAATGCATCCTGAAGCAATTGATATGCAAGCCACAGGTAACTCGATCCCACCTACTGTCAACAATCATCTCTGATTTATAGAAGAAGATAGAGGGTAACTTTTTTATAAAAGTTACCCTTGATTGAACTTAAACAATTCGACCTCACGACAAAGTTTTACGAATGAAATGGAAGCTGGATTTCGTCGTGCTCAAGTTAGCTACCTAGTAATTGAATACTCCAAAACACCAAGAAGCCGCTGAATAGAACCAAGGTTGATATTGGCTTCTCTTCAACCTCATGCGCTTCCATCAATAATTCTTCAGTCACCAAATACAGTAACGCCGCCGCACTGAATGCCAATGATGCGCCTATGATTGCGTGTGACGCACCTGCCAACAGGAAATTACCTAGCAAAGAAAAAGACAGCACCGTTGCGCCGAGTGCGCCAGAAATAGCAATGATGCGCCATCCTGCTGTTGCTTCGGAAGCCAGCGCCAATCCGAGGAATAGCAATTCAACTGATAAACCGAGTGCCAAAATCATACCTGTCTCGCCACCCGCAGCGAACCCTGCACCGATAATAAAACCATCCGTAGCAACATCGATAAAAGTTGCCAGCAACAGTCCCGTGCTTATGCCTTGCGCTACGCTAGCGGATGAAGCCTGATGTTCCAAGCGCATGGTCCATAACTTCAATCCATACATGAACAAACTGCCCAATGCGAATGCAGCGATCAATACGAGCCCCGGCGCATGCTCCTTTTCGACGCTGGGCAACAACTCCACTGCCAATGCTGCCAGCACTACCCCTGCGGCGAAATGCTGTATGAGGCTGCGTGCATTCCGGCTCGGGCTCCACACGGAAGCGAGCACGCCGCCCCCTAGTGCAACCACAGCAGGAATAGCCATGAGTAATAGATTATTGAGGTTCATAAGGTTGTCAGTTCGTTAGATGGGTGTTGAATGCTTTAAAAAAAAAGATTCTGTGAAGTTATTCTGCTAGCAGTGTCACTGTGGTTGCTGCGCTTACTTTATCAATATCCAATTGAACCACGCAGTATTCATTGTTGTCGCTGAGCGGCGTGGGGTCATCCGCACAACTGCAACCACCGATTAGCCCCTTGTACAAAATGCCTACTTTTACGCGAAGTACATTTTCCAACTCGGTCACACGCTGAATGATAACGGTGATGGGGTCAGTGGTTACCGTGCTGCTGATGGCCAGACCTTGTTGCAATGGCAATTGGTCTGCGCCTAGCTGTGCGATTTCTTGCTTAAGAACCAGCTCAAATTCTGGCGTGTTCCAAGCTCGCAATGCCTTACCGAGTTGGATCATAGATTGTGTCTTTTTACGAACACGCTCAAAGCTCTTCGAAAAAGTCGCGTTAGCTTAAATGTGCTACTTACTATCCACCACCACAGCGTCAACCTCATCTACGCGCGTATCCATGACAATGCGCCGCGCGATGTTTTTCACATCTTCCACCGCATCAAATTTGAGCTTTTGCCAATATTCTGGGTCTTTGTGTGCATCAGATTCCGCGCTGGTTAAAGGCAGCACTTTGCTCGCGCCGTAATACTCAACCACTTCCTGAATTTTGGCATCGCTGGCACTGGCTCGAAACTTCACTAAAAAGCTGCCCGACTGTTTAGGCGGCTCTTCTTTTTTGACAGCTTCATCTTTTTTGGCAGGCTCATCCGCTGCAACGGCACTCGTTGCCATGCCAGCAAAAAAGCCAATACTCGTCAAACACAGCAACATAGCGCGCTGCCACTTAAAAGAAATTTTGAAACGCTTCATTGCAACCTCCGTATTTTACTTTTCAACATGAACCTATTCGTAAATGATGCCGCTAATCTCATACTAGCAAAACTAGCCATTTCAAATACAGAAAAATTTCTTAGCCCGACATTGAATTTACCAAAAATTGGGTTAACTCAGCCCCCTTAATTCCATTACTTTATTGATGCAGGTCAAGATTATTTTTGCAACAAGCGTATTATATAAAGCGTTGGTGGTGAGTAGTTTTTTAGTTGTACTTATTTGTTTAAGGAGAAAATCATGAACACTAATGTAACTGGCGTACACGGCGATGTCAGCAAAGAAAAACTGATGCAAGATTTACGTGTGGTAGTAGCCGATGCCGAAGAATTGTTACGCGCAACTGCAGGTCAGGCTGGCGAAAAATTATCTGAAAAAATGTCCACAACACGCGAGCGTATTCAAGAAAATCTTGCGTCTGCAAAGGCGCGACTGATTAGCGCAGAAGCGGTGGTCGTTGCCAGAACTAAGCAAGCAGCCAAAGCCACAGACGAGTATGTACATGAGAACCCTTGGAAGTCTGTAGGCGTGGGCGCAGCGGTAGGAGTGATTGTGGGTATGCTGATCGCGCGTGGTCGATAACTCATGTCCGAGTCTAGCTCTGGATTGATGGGCTCACTTAGGCAATTAATTTCGACGCTGACCGCCATTGTTTCAACTCGGCTTGAGTTGCTGGCGAATGAATTGCAAGAAGAGCGTCTGCGCTTGACGCAGATGCTCTTCTTTTCTTTATGCACCCTATTTCTTTTTGGCATCGGCATCGTGCTGTTGGTTGCATTCATCGTTGTGCTATTTTGGGATGAGCATCGCCTTGCAGTTCTCGGATTTATGAGTGTGCTTTTTTTGGCATTGGGTACGGTGACAGCACTGATGTTACGCAATCAATCCCTAACCCGATCAAAGTTATTTGATACCAGTCTTGCTGAGTTAATCAATGACAGAGAGCAACTCAACGCCAGTCAAAATAAGGCTGAATCGTTATGAACAATCAGCTAGTCGAAGTCATGCTGCGACGTAGTGAATTATTGCTGAGAATCGCAAAACAACGCAACGAGGTTGTTGAACTTAGCTCGCGCTGGCAAACGCCGTTTTCACTCGCAGACCAGACCTTGGAAATTATGCGCTTTTTCCGCGCTCAACTTGCTCTAACCACGGGCATTGCTGCCTTGATTGCGATACGCCGTCGTGGCTTTTTAGGTTTATGGAAAATCGTGTGGCGGGGATGGCGGCTATATCGCCTAGCAAAAACTTTTACAACAAAACCACCTACTCACTTCTAAGACTTTTTTGAGCGCTGCATAATTTAGAACCTGCCAGACTGGCGCCCGTTTAACATTGCAAGACTGAGCCATGCAGTGCAGACCAGAATGCGCTTCTTCGTCTGCTATCATCACGCCCATGCTCAATATCCTGAATCTGTCTTACCTGCAAGGCGGTATCCCGCTCCT
>CANFCA010000029.1 GCA_947445045.1 Gallionellaceae bacterium | reverse complement strand
TAATACGGCCTGTCACTTTACCTGTTGCACCCGCTGCAACATTCGCGTCATTTACCGCTTTGATTTTGTCTGGATTTACGAAACCGATAAAGGAGTGAAAACCGGGTGAACCAAATTCTTGCCAATAAGGAGGCTCACCGGGCTTATTGAAAGTATCGTTCGCGTGTGTACCTTCCAGTGTCGAAACTTGTATCCACTTTTCGCCAGCCGCAACACGCTCTGCACTCGGCATTGCAAACACATCGATACGCCCCGGTATCATATTTTTCACTAAAGCCATCCCAGCCAAGGGCGATACCGTTCCATCTGCACGCAAATTTGGGCAGGTTATTACTACACCCACTTCAGATGAGCCTGGCAATTTTGGACAATCCAGATTGCTACCATCCATGAGTGAATTGGTTAATGGCATCGCCAAGGCATCATAGGTAATCGTTCCAGCCACGTCACCTGAGCTACCGCGTGTATCAGCGAACTCAACTCTAAATCCGCCCAAGCCCAGCTCACCTTCATCTGCATCGCCATTGGTGTGACCACTGTCATCAAATACAAAAATACTCAATTGTGCTGGTGGCAGCGGATTACGTGCTGCGAGTGCGGTTACTTGCAATTGACCCGGGGCAATACCAACACCTGCCATTGAGTGTCCAAAACCAACACCCGCTTGGTCTGCTGAGTCTCCAGGCAATACTGAAATGTAGTAGTGTTTATTCGGATCAAGCACAACATCACTAACCGAAGTTGGAGATTGTTGAGTTGACGATTGAGCTGCACCGCAGCTGTAATTTCCTGTACAACCTGTGGCTACCACTGGCATATAGCTCTTGTGGAAATTAGTCGCAAGGCTTTGGGGAGGAGTGCATAAACCAGAATGTGCTTGAGCTGGCGTACAGGTATTCGCCTGCAATGGATTAAGCGGATCATTCTTGAATGTTGGATCTTCTTCAATCACCCAACGGTAATCCGTGATGGTGAGATTAGGGTCTTGTGTATCCTGCACTGTTAAGTTCAGACCTGAGCCTGCTGGAAAATTCAAGGTCACTGTCGCTGGCACACTACTTAAAATACCTACTGGGGTATCTGCTACCGCGATATAAGTGAAGGTATAAGTGCCAGCTGCAGGTGGCGTTGCAACAATCGAGCCGTCTGTATTCAATGTCACCCAAGCTGGAAGCGGGCTAGCGGGATTGGGTTTAGCCTGCAATGTGTAGCCAACCGCATCGGTGTCATTGCTCAACACACCAGGTCTAGCAATTTTGAGTGACGTAGCTACTTTGCTGGTATAACTATCTGCACCGGCAAATGGTATATCCGTCACATTAATAGTGACTTTCGCCGTATTGGTTGTGCCTGCATTACCGTTATAGGTAAAGCTGTCCACTCCAGCGAAATAAAGATCGGGCGTATAAGTAAAACTTCCATCAGCCGCTAGGGCTAATGTTCCATGCGCTGTTCCAACCACTGCTGCAACACCGCCTCCAATTAAAATGTCGTTGCTCGTTACGTTATTATTAAAAGCAGAACCTGTGGAAATTGTGTAAGAATCATTTACGGCAAATGGAATCGCGACTGCCCCCGAAGTTGTAAGTGCACCTCCGTTAGCACCCCCCGCAACTTGCAAGAATCCTTGCATACCACCATTCGCTTCGTTGTTATTGGTCAAGCTTAATTGACGATCAAATAAGGAATAAGTCGCGGGCGTATAAACACTCCCGTTATTTGCAGGCTTAACCAAAACCTCTCTGGTTTTACCCGCTTCTAACATCACTTCATTTTGTATCTTAGGGTTGCCTTTTGCGATATGACCATCTTCAGCCAACAACGTCATAGGCAAGCCAACAAACGCGGGGATATGCGATTTCGATCCTGCATTTGCCAAGCGAACCAAGACATTGCCATTGCCGTATGCATTGTTAACTGCATAGACAAAACTCGAAGGCGCACCTTTATCAAATGCAACGCCATTGATCAGAAAATAACGTGGTGAGTAATTCACTGCGGGTGGATAAGCTTGTTCGTCAACTCCACCAGCGCATGCACCCACAGTGGCTGCGCATCCGGCTGTGCTAACTAATGCCGCATCAACCGACGCGTTTTGCACTGGATCAATTTCACTGTACATCAAGGTTGTTTCAGCATCGGAAACAACACCCGGGTAAGTTGCTCCTGGTGCAGTGACAATCAATACGCCATATAGCCCCATCGGTTGTTGAATTGAGGGATGAGTAGACGTTGCGTACAGATAAGTGCCTGGCTTCAAACTATCCCAAGTGTAATTTTGCGTGCCGCCGTTAGCATTGGCTTCTGGCACGAATGATCTAACACGTTGCCCTTGAGCGGGTGGTGTAAACGTACCATCACCCACCCCAGGAAATGTGGTGGTGGTCTGTACGTTATGTACTGGACCGTCAACCATAACTGGCTGCCCTAACCCACCGCCAATCTGACCTTGTATCCAAAGCGAAGTGGGAGTTGGTAACTTATTGGTCAGATTGATGGTTAGCGATTCACCCGCTGCAACAGTGATAGTTGGGCCCGCTGCCCACGCACCTGCACAAGAAACTTCAGCAGCGGTTCCACTGTTGCTGGCATTGGTATCCAAGCCGCCGCAATATCCCCACATTGCCACGGTTTTTCCGTCGGGCAGCGTCGTGCTGGCTCGCTGCGCTGTCAGGTTAACCGTCGTTGCTGCAACCGCAATATCGGTCGCAAACAAAGTAGCTGCTAACGCCACTGCCTGTAAAAACACTATGTTTTTGATATGGGATTTCATCACGCCTCTCCTTACTTTCGCTGACTCAAGACCAACTTTTTTGTTCGTATTCATTACTCGCTAACCGGCAAACTCGGTGGCAACACGCACATCACCGTCATTAACCCACCGGGGAAAACGTTGTTGGTGGTGATTTCACGCTCGTGATGTGAATGCCAAGGGTAGCAATATGCCGCACCTGGATTTTGTTTGAGCACACCAGGTGCAAGCAAGGTTTGCTGGCCTAATCCTGACAAACCAAGGTAAGGGCTACCGCCGTAAAATTGACCATTTGCCACGATGCTTGGATCAGGTGGCGTGACAGGAATGGCTTTACCATGATCGGCACACCATTCGCCATAGTTTGGATCAGCTTTGACGCTGTGATAGCCGCTGGCATCGGGAATGCAAGTTGAACCGTCACCCGCCGCATGGTTATAAATATCCCAACCGAGTCCTTTACCCGTCCAAGTAAAAATCGCATCAAGCGATTGTCCAGGAATGGCCGTAAAAGTAAATGATTGCGGACCAGCCAGCATGGCAGGATCATTTTCGCTTAACAATAAATTACCGTCTCTAGCCAAGATGCGAGCATGGTTACCGTGAAAATGCATAGGATGTTGCACACGACCATGTTGCAGCACGCGCACTAACAAACGTTCTCCGGGGTGTATCTGCGGTGCAAAGCTATAAGGTTGATGCGGATAAATGGCTGCATATGGGGTATCCAAGCTGTCCGGGAAAGAGCGCCCGCTGTACCAAAAGTATTGCGGAACATATGGTTCCATCGTCGCCAAGATAGGGCCTGGGCCATCCTTTTGCGCTTCAACTTGTTGATGAATCCCTACATCCATCTCACTTAATTCCATCATGTATTCGCGGTCATAACAGGTAGGATTCACAGAAGGCGTGGTATCACTATAAGCGGATGCCGACAGCGCATAATCTCCCTTGGTGCAACCTGTGCTAGTGCTAGGCAATACAATCAACGCACCATACAAACCCATTTCGATCTGCAAATCAGAACGCGTGCCACTGTGATAACCGTATGTACCAGGTTTATTTGCAGTGAAGGTATAAGTGACGGGAATTCCCGTTGCAGCTTCAGTAGTCAATTGTCCTGCCACACCGCCTGTTGCGACCACGTCAAAACCGGGGAACAACATCGAGGTATTACCCGCTGCAACGGGTAAAGCGTTGGTTAAATTAACCGTGATGGTTTCACCTTCATGAACAATCATCGTCGGCCCCGGCAACTGCATTAACGGGCAATTTCCAGCAGGGTAATCCGCCGCTGTGGGAAGAAATGATGGAGAGAAACCAGGGCTGCAGCCATAGCCCCAAGAATAAATCATCGCGCCATCTGGCGCGGTGATGTAATCGGCGCTTGCTGTGAGATTAAATGTGGTTGCACTGATACCCGGAACAGCAGCTAGTGCATTTGTGGCGCACAGTGAAATCAGGGTAACCGCTCCCGCTAACAAGGCTTTAAGTAAGCGGTTTGGATTCATCGATTGGTTAGTATTATTCATCATCATTCTCCCCTAGCTAACGACTGTTCGAGTCATCAGGTATTCACATCAACTTTGCTTTTACTGCACAACTATCTCCGTCATCATCCCGCCAAAATTTTCATTGTCATTTGACAAGTGGTCAAGATTTGAGGTGTACAGGAAATATTTTCCGTTCGGTACATCTGTCGCATCAAGTATCACTTCATCAGTTTCCCCCCCGCCCAACGTGACGGAGTTAGTGTAGTAATCCAAATTATTCCCTGCTAAATCACGCAACATTCTGGCGTGTTGACCCACCACGTGCATCGGTATGCCCGTTGTAGTCAAAGTATGGAACTCCGTAATACTCAGGTTAGCAAGGCGCAATAATGCAAGTTTTTGGCCATTCGTTTTATCTATGGTTATCTTCGCTGGATGGGGCTGAGAGGGACGACTCAAGGCATCAGAATCCGTTGTAGTAATTAAATTGGGATTAACAGTATCTGGGTAGCTACGACCTTCCAACATAAAATACTTATCTTTCATCCCAGAAAAATCTGTGGGGTTAAAAGTCATACTCGCATAGTGGAAGTTAGGATCAAAACCCATCATCATCATCGGGTAGCCAACGTCATAACGAGTTGAGCCATCACCATCATCAAACACATAGTTCGCACCTTCTGCTGGTTGTGTGGCTCCGTTATCGCTTACAGGCAAAGGTGTTGCACACAATATATCTTTGACATCGCAAGGGTGAGCGGCTGCGGCTGCATAAAGACTGGAGTTAATTGGCACCTTGTTCTGACGTGGATTTACAAACAGATTACCTTCCATACCCATTTGAATATGCTCAGGCGGGGTGATATGGCAATGCCAGAAATATGTTCCTGCATCTGGCGCGGTGTAGTAGTAAGTCATGCTGCCAGCAATATTAATTGCCACAGAAACATCAGGCACACCATCAAAATAGGACGATGCGTTGGGATAACCGTGGAAGTGAACCGTATGTTGCTCAAACAAATCAGGACGCATAATCATGCCGACATTGCTGAGGGTTAAGAAGAATTCATCATCTTCATTAATCGCCATCATTGGCGCAGGAGCTTGTGCGTTCAGCACGCCCATATTCATGATTACTGCTGGCTCAGTAACTGCACCGTTAAGATTTTCATTCGGATTTGAGGCATCGTGCAAAGCATTAGGAACAACCACTCCACCGTTGGCTTCATCTGTGTAAGGAAGGTTGACACCGTTGTAAGTCTTATTAAATTCTGACGCAGATTGCGTACCTGGTTTGCCTTGGTTAACCAAATCAATACCTGAGAGTGGTCCGAAGCCAAACAAATATATCTGACTGCCATCACCCATCGTTGCATAACCATCACCACCTGCGATTTCTTGGCATTTGATGTCAGGGTTAGGCTGCCCATTTACGAGCGGATGCAAAGCAGTGTGATCTGGACATTGCACCATGAACGAGCCACCACCAGCGTGTGCTAGCTTGACTGTCAAAGCCAACCCCAGCAAAATAATTGCACAGTGATACGTCCACTTCTGTATTAGATGTATGTGTTGAGTTTTCATTGCCTACCCCTCCCTACCAGCCAAAAAACTAACCTCTCAATTCACGTCCAAACAAACTTTCCGTTGGTGCGTCAATATGTAGAAAATTGGCTAGCTTTTCAAAGGAGATACCAACCTATTTTAGTAGGCAATAGCTCCTGTTAGAGCCACAGAAACCATGGTACTTTTAAGCAAAAAGCAATTTAATTGGGGTGACGTTTCAGCCTGAACGGCTGTATCCTTGCGGGAACAAACAATTGTTAGCAATCCAAGACCATCGATTGCTAAGCAGACTCCATTACCGAGTGTGAAATTTTTACTGCAACACCCACTTTCCCATCCTTATTTTCCACTCGCACTATTTCGCCGACGCATTTAAGGATGAAGTTGACACCTTGCATGCCAATCTCAACGATGAAATTAATGGTTTCGCCTAACGCAACCGTTACGTCTAGCCAGAAATATACGCCTGAAACGCTGATATCGCGGGTCACGTCTTGAGAATTCGTTACCCTAACAGTATGCTCAACCAAAACTCGTTCTTCTTTGCGCTGATCTTGGGGTTTTGGGTTTAACAATTGAATGCTCGCTTTGAGTTGGGGGTTAACTACTTAGGTGAATCTTAAAAGATGAAACCTCATCGGTCAAAGTACCCTACTCCATATTTATTAGTTGATTACTGCTATACAAGCCGAAACCCTAACAGGACATTCAAACTATTGACTTCTTCGCCTTTAATAGCAGCCTTGATTACAGCGAAGTGTTATTTCCGCTTATTCAAAAATCAGGTAAGCTTCTTGCGAATAGTGAACCCATAACGCAGCCCAACTCTGCTACAAATTACATGTTCAATCAAGCCAAAGACATCCAACAACAAAGCGAAGACTCACTCGATTTACTTATCCAGACATGGATGAGATTTGCGCTGGCTTGCGTCAGCTTGTTAGTGTTTTTTGTTGACCCGAATGAATCCGGCTTACCGAGCCAATTCACTCACATGATACTCATCACATATAGTGTCTATAGCGCATGTTTTGTTTTTGCCTACGACATGCAGCTTTTTAGCGAACTAGCCGCAAGCCGAGCTGCACATTGGATAGACACTTTGTTTTTTGGTTGCTTAATTGCCCTGACGGGCGGCTCGGATAGCATTTTCTTTTTCTTCTTTTTCTTTCCCATCTTGGTTGCTTCGTTTTCTTGGGGGTTTAGAGAGGGAATTAAAGTGACTATTGGGGCAGTGGTACTTTTTACCATTGCAAGCTTGAGTGTTATCTCAACAAAAAACCCTTACGACTTAGGTGAAGCCATACTGCATCCCATTTCATTTATTGTTTTTGGTTACATGTTTGCGCATTGGGGTAGAGGGCGTATCGTCCTTAAACGCAGATTGGCGTTGATACAAGAAATCAGCACGCACTGGAATCCTCGCTTTGGAGTAAACCACGCAATAACAATTAACCTGGGCAGGCTGGTGGAATTTTATCGTGGCAGTCGATGTATTTTGGTTATGGAACGTGCCAATCTTGTACCAAGGCATGTAATGTATGTACGAGAACGCGGCAAACTCGACAAATCGGAAGAACCTAAAGAAATTACAAAGAACACTTCCAATGAATTGTTGTCATTGCCAGGCTCGCTCGCACTTGCTTACGAAAAAATTTCCTCGCGTAGCTTACATAGCTTCAACAAATACATCGCGTATGACATCAACACACAAGCACCTATCAATCGATATTTGGATGAATCCGCTGCGTTATCTAGTTTATTTGATGATGAGTCGTTTATCTCAGTACCATATTCCCAACAAGGAGTTGTGTCTGGAAGAATATATTTAATCGCAGGAAAAAGTACTTTTAATCGAACTGATGTCGCCTTTACACAACAAGTCTCAATAGCGCTTTCGTCCGTTGTCGAAAATATGCAGCTTATTGAAAATTTGGTTGAAGAAGCTGGCGGCCAAGAACGTCACCGAATTTCATTGGATGTACATGACACAACTATTCAGCCATATATTGCGTTAACGCTCGCACTAGATGGGCTGTCACGTGAATATCAGACTAATGTTCCGCTAGCTGAAAAAATCGGCGAAATCATCAAAATGGCGAATATGACCATTCAGGATTTACGCAGCTACAAAGATAATTTGCGTGAAAAATCGTTAATGCGTGGCGATGTACTTCTCACAGGTATAAAAAACCAGGCTGAACGTTTGCAACGCTTTTATGGCATCCATGTTGATGTGATAGGAGCGGTAGATCCTAATTTGGCTGGTCAATTTGCTGAAGCGGCCTTCCAAATCATTAAAGAAGGGCTAAGCAATATCCTACGTCACACAAATGCAAAAAATGCCTTCGTATCGATTCAAAGTAATGACACGCATTTATTGCTAGAGATTGGTAATGAAACTCATGCCCCAAAGAGCTTGAAACCTTTCATACCCAAAACCATTTCTGAGCGCGTACTATCACTGAGAGGTGAGACCTTGGTTGAAACAGATGTCGAGGGTTATACTGTGATACGCGTAACGATACCGCTCACTAGGGAGTAACTATGATAAATACGACTATTAAAACTATTCGCGTATTGCTCATTGACGATCACCGCAGCGTGCTGTGGGGCTTAGAAAAGCTCATCGATAGTCAAAAGCCAAAAATGGAAGTAGTAGGGAAATTCACCAGCTTTGCCGAGGCTTCCAGCCAATTAAGCAAACTATTGCCTGATGTGATTTTGCTCGACCTTGATCTAGGCGGTGAACAAGGCATCGATGTCATTCCACAACTCGCCCCGCTTACCCCAGCTAAAATTTTAGTTTTAACAGGCTCTCGTGATGCCACGTTGCATGACAACTGCGTCATAGCAGGTGCTAAAGGGGTGCTTGAAAAAGAAAATTCAGCAGAGACTATTTTATCTGCGATTGAACGCGTGCATGAAGGCCAGCTTTGGATGGATCAAGCCCGAATGGGTCGTATCATCTTGGAACTTTCACGCAAAAAATCTAACACTGAAAATGACCCCGAGCGAAAAAAAATAGCCTCACTCACCCCTAGAGAACGCAATATCGTCATGGCTGTCACCACCCGCGCAGGTGCAACGGGTAGCGATGTGGCAAAAGAACTTCACGTCAGC
>CANFCA010000028.1 GCA_947445045.1 Gallionellaceae bacterium | reverse complement strand
TAATAGCCCGTTCAAACAATTCAGTATCTCTGCGCTGCTGTCCCAGTGCCGCAAGGATATTTCCAAGATAATTCTGAGTCTCAGCCCAGGCCAATGGTTCCTGATCGTGATATTGGTCTGTCAGCGATCCCTCAAGTGCCTCGCGCACAGGCTCAAGAATATTGGAACTGAAACGATGCTGTTCAAAATTTCCCCGTGTGTAAAGAAAATTATCAGCGACGGCGACCTTGGTATCCGGCGTGGCCGCCTTAACCCATTCATCGCCAAGACTACCTAAAGAATTTGCTAATGCTCGCTCTAATGCCTTATTGCGAGGGTAGAGTATGTAATTCGTTGAGAATTTCATGTTGTCTGGCCGAGTATTTCATTGATATCTGGATCGGCACCGACCGCTCCACCAAGCTCGATTTCTTCCTCGGTTGCTTCACGTATAGACAAGACTTCCAGCATGAAAGTGACTTCTCTGCCGCAAAGGGGGTTATTACCGTCGACAGTCAATGTCTTGTCGTCGAATCGGGTAACGATAAAGTCTCTGGGTTCACCCTGCTCATTTTCCATAGTGATAGTCATACCGATTTCCCGATACTCTTCCGGGACATTTTCTAAACGATCGGTAAATACCAGTGATTCATCGCGCGCGCCATATAACTTGGTAGTGTCTATTGGCACTTCGATGATGTCGCCGATTTTTTTACCATACAGTTCCTTGGTCACTTCTTCAGACATGACATCATTCACACCATGAACATAAGCCAGCGGATAATCTACAGTAACAAGTATGTCACTGGTTTTGTTATCGATGACTTTGTAATTTAGTTCAACGAATTTTTCGTCTTCAATAGTATCTGACATGACTGGCGGGGCCTGATAATGATAGAGTTTTCTTAGAATAGCGTAGCGCCGAAGATTTTCACCTTGTCCTTTTCATAACCTAGCACCAGTCTGCCCAGCCATTCACTTTTATTTTTTTTGTTTATCACTTTATATAAAACTGTGACATATTCTCCACGGCGTATCATGCCAAGATACGAATAATCATCGGACAGGTTTTTCGCAAGGTCGCTTCTCGCAAATTGCTTACCCATTTCAACCTCATTGGCACCCGCAATAAAAGAGCTCGAAAAATTACGAGTGAAAGCACCGTAGTTTCCTTCATTAGAGTATTTAATAAGATCAGCCCACATCGGGTTGGCCAACTCTAAAATCTCTTCATCCGTTTTTTCAAGAATACTCATAAAATATCTCACCTGCACAGTGCTCCATAATATTATCCATGGCGAGACCAAACCACTCTCTGGATAGATAAAAAAGGACCAACACCTGAAATGTCAGTCCTTTTTTCGCAAATATATTTCACGGCTTTAAAAGCCAAACCTATATCTGCTTAGTGTGCTTCGGGTGGTGCTTTCTCCACATCACCTACCAAGTGGTAAAGCGGTGCTTTTTCCATCGTGTACTCACCCGTCTTGGGATCACGACGGGAAACTGTCAGTACATGCCAGTTCTCATCATCCAGCTTCATTGCATCACCACGGTAGTAATATCCTGGCCAACGTGTTTCCTTACGGAACAGCGTGTGATGGAACACACTTTCAGAAGTCAGGAAACGGTGTTTTAACTCCCATGCACGTAACAACTCGTGTATATCGGAAGCAGCGACGTTTTCCAGATCCTGCCCAAAGATGCACATCTTCTTGAGCCCGATATTCAGCAGCTTATCGTTGGTCATGTAGTTTACGCCAAAACCACCACAGTACTCATCCATCAGCTTCTGCAAACGATCAAGACCCTGTTTTGGATTGATGAAGTTAGGATTGACAGTACCCGCGACCACTTCGTTGCTATAGACGCGATAAGTTTCCAGAGGCTTGTAGATTTCTTCCTTGCGGCGACTGATCTGAGCGTCAGAAACCCGGATACCCTCTGCCTTGCCATCATCAATATATTTACAGGCAGCCTTGGCAGCCAGGCGGCCTTCAGTAAAGGAGCCTGATGAGAATGCGTGAGGTGTGCCGCCAGCCGCATCACCCGCACCAAACAGTCCTTCAATGGTCGTCATGCGGTTGTAGCCCCAGAAGTACTCGGGTGGAGACAAATCTTCAGGGCCTGAACACCAGGCACCACAACCCGTTGCATGTGAGCCCATTACGTATGGCTCGGAAGTCGTCAGTTCAGGATTTTCGTATTTTGGATCAACGTCAGTTGCAGCCCACAGTACCGCCTGACCAACCGTCATGCCGAGGAAGTTGTGCCAGCCGATCTCTTCAAGATGAGGATCCTGGAAGGCTTCCATGGTCACCATGTGAATTGGACCGCGACCGGCATTCACCTCGGAGATGATTGCGTGGTTACGCAGGCAGGTCGGAATAGGACGATGCGTACGATGTGAAACTTCCGGGTCTAGGTATTCCTTACCGACCATTTTCTGCAGTTCAGGGAACCACTTGGATTCATATTCTTCACCGTAGGCATTCTGGGTATAGGTCTTGAGATGCAGGAAGTAGGCACCGACAGGACCGTAACCATCCTTGAAACGAGCCAGAACGATACGATTTTCCATCTGTGTCATTTTTGCGCCAGCTTCGATCATGAGACCATACGCAGAACCCGACGACCATGGCGCGTACCAGACACGGCCCGCACCTTCACCTACTGAACGCGGCTTGAAGATATTGGAAGCACCGCCGGCACCACAGATAACGGTCTTGGACTTGAATACGTGGTAGTTGCCCGTGCGAACGTTAAAGCCGACCGCACCCGCTACGCGATTCTCCTTGGAATCATCCATGAGCAGATGGGTTAAGCAGACACGGTTGAATACCTTGTCGGCTTGTTTCTTCGCCGCTTCAGCAACGATAGGCTTGTAGGATTCACCATGAATCATGATCTGCCAACGTCCTTCGCGCAAATAGGAACCCTTCTTCTCGTTGCGCATGATGGGAAGCCCCCAATCTTCAAAGTTATGCACAGTAGAGTCAACGTGACGCGCCATATCAAAAGCGAGGTCTTCACGCACCATACCCATCAGGTCGATACGCGCATAGCGTACGTGATCTTCGGGATTGTTCTCGCCAAAGCGTGTACCCATGTAGCAGTTGATCGCGTAAAGACCCTGGGCTACCGCACCAGAACGCATGATGTTTGCTTTCTCTGCAATGACAATCTTTTTGTCCCTGCCCCAATATCTTGCTTCAAATGCAGCACCCGTGCCACCAAGGCCCGCACCTGCAATCAGGATGTCGATATCATCTTCAATAATTGTATGGTAGCTCATTAGTATTGCACCCCTTTTTTAATTTCCAGGCCATTGGATTCCAGAGTATGCAAACCACCTTCATCCATGCGAATGTATTTCGGCTCGTTAAACAATAATTGACTGTCTCGCATCTCCTGACTAGGAGCAGGCTCGTCTACGAGTTTTGGTGTCCCTGAGCCCCAGGGCTTGGTTGTGATAGGCGCTAACAGATCCATTTCTTTTTTTCCGTTGCGGAACTTGATGCGCCACGCAATCGTGCCTTTCTCTTCATCACGGATTACTCGAACACTGTGCCCAAGTGGTGCAAAGTCGGCATAACCGCGTACATCAATCGCATGGTGTGGACAGGCTTTCACACAGGAATAGCATTCCCAGCACATGCTGGGTTCGATGTTGTAAGCACGACGTAGCTTTTTATCGATGTGCATGATGTCAGATGGGCAGATGTCAACGCATTCTCCACAACCATCACAACGCGTCATATATACAAAGGTTGGCATAATTTATTCCTCTATTTTTTATAGATAATTAGTCAAGCACTATTAATAGTGCTTTGCTCTTTCAGCCTTGATGCAAAGCCCCATGTTTGGAGGGTTCTTGCCCATATACATAGGGATATCCGGAAACTTTCGCTGTACTTCAGGATCCGTCAAATCATAGTCAGGAGGCAAATTCTCCCGAGAACCATCGGCTCGGGTAATTTTTTTCTGGTGGGCCGCAGCAGGCTTAAAGAACATGTGGGCAAACTTGGAAAAATATACGCCGCCAAATAGAACTGTGCTGGACAGGATGAACAAGGCAAAGAAAATGGTCAATCCACCGCCAGTAAATGACCAGATTAATGCGAAAGTCGAGGTGGCAAGAAGCGAAAGAATAAACAAATCCGCGCGCTCGAAACGAAACCATGGAAGGCCTTCCGCAGACACATCAACGCGGATAAAAATCCAGAACCAGTATCCACCAACGGCCAACATCATTGCGCCGATATGCCATAGCTGTGGCAGCAAGGCAGGGGTAGGCGTTTCCGGTGTCGCATAGCCAAAAATCATGATCGCGGTAGTCACGACGAAAATAATGAATCCGTACATGGTCAACAGGTGGGAAAGCCTGCGTCTTGGATTGCTGAATTCGCCTGAGGTTAGTACCTCGTTCATCAGCACAGAAGCGGCAATCGATGCTTTTTCTCCACCACCCACTGACCGCTTTGCGCTCTTCTTCGCTTTTTTCGCATTTTCGAAGAAGTATTGCGCGCTTTTCTTATGCATCATGTCAAGTATGGTTCCGCCTATGACCAGCAGGACCATCAAGATGATATACCCTTGCATGTAGGCAGTTGGAATTGATGCCGAAAGTTCGGCAAAGGGGTTGCTCGTGAACATTAGGTTCTCCTCAGAAATTTTAAACGCAAAATTAAAAATTGTTATTTAATCGGTTGGTCGTCGGATACAAAAGTTACACACCACAAAAATGCTTCACCCAACTAACCAACCCCCTTACTTTACTTAAACAATCGAACAAAAATTGGTAAAAATGGAGGGCAAAAAAGTCGTCCTTTCACCCATCACTCCACCAAACTTGCATAGTAAGCGCGCAGTATTTCCAAAACTTCGGGCCGACTGAATTCGGAAGGAACCTCAGTGCCTTCAGACAACATCTTGCGCAGCTGTGTGCCTGAAACCTGTAATCGGTCATCGTTGGAGTGTGGACAGGTTCGTCCTGAAGCCATGCCGCCACATTTGTAACACCAGAACGCCACGTCGATTTTAATTGGCAATGTTTCCAGCGCATCTTTGGGTATCGTGTCGAAGATGTGATGCGCATCAAACGGGCCGTAGTAACTTCCAACCCCGGCATGATCGCGGCCAACGATGAGATGAGAGCAACCGTAGTTCTGGCGGAACAGCGCATGCAACAAAGCTTCGCGCGGCCCTGCATAGCGCATATCGAGCGGGTAGCCAGCTTGAACTACTGTCTTTGCAACGAAGTAATTTTTTGTCAACGCGATGATGGCGTGTGTGCGCACCTCAGCGGGAATATCACCGGGCTTGAGATTGCCGAGCAGCGAATGTATGAGCACGCCATCGCAGATTTCTATGGCGATTTTGGCGAGATACTCGTGTGATCGGTGCATCGGGTTGCGTGTTTGAAACGCGGCGACTTTGCTCCAGCCCAAACTTTCGAACAAAGCGCGCGTTTCTCGCGGGGTCATGAAATGTGGGCCGTACTTTTGCGGGAAGCCACCCTGTGATAAAACTTTAACCGGGCCGGCAAGGTTGGCTTCGCCTTGCGCCATAACCATTTTCACACCGGGATGTTCAATGTCGGTGGTGCCGAACACAGTGGCACATTCGTGCGCCTTGTCGATGGAATATTTTTCGGTGACCATCATCGTGGCGATGATGCTATCGTCGTCTGGATCGGTTAGTGCGATGTGGGTGCCAGTGGTGATTATGTCTGCGGTATTCTTGTCGGTAGAGAGTGTGATAGGGATCGGCCAGAACAAGCCATTGGTCATAGTCATGCCGTCACAGACACCTTGCCAGTCTGCGTGAGTCATGAAGCCATTGAGCGGCGTGAAGCCGCCTATGCCAAGCATGATAAGGTCGCCTTTCTCACGCGAACTGACACGAACTTTTGGGAACGAGCGCGCGAGTTTTAGTTCGGCAATTAGCTCTTCACCCGCTAACAACAACGGTTTCAAATCGCCCCCGCCGTGCGGGTTCACCAATGACATACTAGCCTCCCATTCGCCAATTATTTTTATAAGGGCGACTCTTAAGATTCAGGTTATATTCCACACGTCAGTGCACTTGTGTGAAATTTGGAATCGTAAAACGTCCCTATGAGCGTCGTGGTAATGCTAAGACTTTCAACGTGAAACTACGATAACCCTTAAGAGCTATAAGCCCATAGCTCATCACGGCTATGGTTGATGGGGTTATCAGTTGCGCATACTATCGCCCTAGCCAAATACGAACTTTAGTATCGCCAGAGCGATATTCAAATTACCCATGGACCGTTAATGAAAAACCATAATTTTGGCGACTCTCAGAGTACGATTTCTCCGCTGCACGACCCGCTGGCATCCCCTGAGCCGAATGCCAAAACCGAAGTGCGCAACACAACTTGCTATATGTGTGCCTGCCGTTGCGGCATCAGGGTACATCTGCGTAATGGTGAAGTGCGTTACATCGACGGCAATCCCGATCATCCATTGAACGGCGGCGTGATTTGTGCCAAAGGGTCGTCCGGCATCATGAAGCAGTATTCGCCCGCGCGGCTGACCAAGCCATTGCGTCGTAAGCCGGGGACAGAGCGCGGTGCGGGAGATTTTGAAGAGATTAGCTGGGATGAGACCTTCACTATTTTGACAGAGCGGCTGAGCAAGATACGCGCGACCGACCCGAAGAAATTCGCGTTGTTTACCGGACGCGATCAGATGCAGGCGTTGACCGGCTTGTTCGCGCGCCAGTTCGGCACGCCCAACTACGCGGCACACGGCGGCTTCTGTTCGGTGAATATGGCTGCCGGAATGATCTACACCATCGGTGGCTCGTTCTGGGAATTTGGCGGTCCCGATTTGGAGCGTTCTAAGTTGTTCATTATGATCGGCACGGCGGAAGACCATCACTCCAATCCGATGAAGATCGCATTGTCAAAATTTAAGCGCGAAGGTGGCCGTTTCATTTCTATCAATCCGGTGCGCACTGGCTACTCGGCTATCGCTGATGAGTGGGTGCCGATTCGTCCCGGCACAGATGGCGCGCTGATGTTAGCCTTGATCCATGAAATTATCGCGCTCGGCTTGTATGATCGCGATTTTCTGGTGCGCTATACCAACTCCGGACAATTGGTGAATCTCGATGATGCGCATGACGAGTTCGGCATGTTCGTGCGCACCGAAGTGCCGGAGGAGGAAGGTTGCTACGACCCGCAGAATAAGCTGTGGTGGGATCGCAATACCAATAAACCGGTAATCACACATAGCGAAGATGCCGACCCGTTCCTCCTCGGAGAATTCAAGCTACAGGATGGCACACCCGTTAAGCCAGCATTCCAGTTGTTACAAGATCGCGTCAAGGACTACACACCGGAATGGGCGGAGCAAATCACCGGTATTCCTGCTGACACGATTAAAAGGTTGGCGCATGAAATGGGTATCACTGCGCGCGACCAGAAGATCGAGTTGCCAATCGCATGGACGGATTCGTGGGGTAAAGAACATACCAGCGTCATCGGTAATCCGGTTTCGTTCCATGCCATGCGGGGACTGGCCGCGCATTCCAATGGTTTTCAAACCATACGTGCGCTGTCCATTTTGATGACATTACTGGGCACCATCGATCGCCCCGGTGGGTTTCGTCACAAGGCACCGTTTCCGCGTCCTATACCGCCTTGTGCGCGAACACCTAACGACCCGCGTGCGGTGCAGCCGAACACGCCGCTGGACGGCATGGCGCTGGGTTGGCCGTCCGATCCTGACGATCTATTCGTCAATGCCGATGGAAGTCCGGTGCGTATCGACAAGGCTTTTTCGTGGGAATATCCGTTGTCAGTGCATGGCCTGATGCACAACGTGATAACCAATGCATGGCGCGGCGATCCTTATAAGATTGATACGCTGTTGTTGTTCATGGCCAACATGGCATGGAACTCGACGATGAATACCAGCGAAGTGCGCAAAATGCTGACCGACAAAGAAGAGAGCGGTGAGTACAAGATTCCTCACATCGTGGTGTGTGATGCTTTTCATTCCGAGACCACCGCGTTTGCCGATTTGATCTTGCCTGATACGACTTATCTCGAACGTCATGATGTGATGTCTATGCTTGATCGTCCGATATCAGAGTTCGATGGCCCAGTGGATGCAGTGCGTATTCCAGTGATGCCACCAACTGGCGAATGCAAACCATTTCAAGAGATGCTGATTGAACTCGGCACACGTTTGAAGCTGCCAGCGTTCGTTACTCAAAAAGGTGAGCGCAAGTATCGCGACTATCCCGATTTCATCGTCAATTGGGAGACTGCGCCGGGTTCCGGCATCGGTTTCCTTATGGGCTGGCGCGGCAAAGGCGGCGAAAAATCCATCAAAGGCGAACCGAACCCGAACCAGTGGGAGATGTACGCCAAAAACAATTGTGTACATCACCATAAATTGCCGCGTTCATATCAATTTATGCGTAACTGGAACAAGGGTTATTTGGAATGGTCGCAACGTAGCGGTATTACGCGTTATTCCGAGCCCATCCTCATTCATCTCTATTCTGAGGTGCTGCAAAAATTTCGCCTCGCAGCACAAGGTAAGAGCATCACACGTCAGCCACCCGCCCATCTGGCGAAGCGAGTCGAAACGTATTTTGATCCGCTGCCGTTCTACTACGAACCTTTGGAAACTCAAACAACTGACAAACAAAAATATCCGCTGTCGGCATTGACGCAGCGACCCATGGCGATGTATCACTCTTGGGATTCGCAGAATGCATGGTTGCGCCAAATTCATGCGCACAACTATCTCTATGTCAATTCACGCACCGCGCAGGATGCCAACATCGCCGATGGGGACTGGATATGGGTCGAGTCGCAATGGGGTAAGGTGCGTTGCATGGCACGTTATAGTGAGTCGGTAGAACCTGGCACAGTGTGGACGTGGAATGCCATCGGCAAGGCGGCAGGCGCGTGGAATTTGTCACCGAATG
>CANFCA010000027.1 GCA_947445045.1 Gallionellaceae bacterium | reverse complement strand
GGTTCAGACCTTGGCCCATTGATGGTATGTGAGGCGCTCAAGTCTTATGCCAGCCCTCAACTAAACGTACATTTTGTATCCAACATTGATAGTGCGCACTTGAGTGAAACGCTCAAAAAATTGGATGCGCAAACCACTTTATTCATCGTCAGTTCAAAAACCTTCACTACTCAGGAAACCTTGACCAATGCGCGCTCGGCCCGTGCTTGGTTGATTGAGCAGTTAGGTGATGAGCAGTCCGTGGCAACACATTTTGCAGCTGTCTCTACCAACCTTGAGGCAACCTCAAAATTCGGTATCAACCCTGAAAATGTATTTGAGTTTTGGGATTGGGTCGGCGGGCGTTACTCACTATGGTCGGCGATAGGTTTACCCATCGCGCTATATGTTGGCATGGATAAATTCGAGGAATTGTTGGATGGTGCGCATGCGATGGATAACCATTTCCGTAGTGCACCACTCGACAAAAACATACCGGTATTGATGGGCTTGCTTGGCATTTGGTACGGCAACTTTTTCGGCGTGGGTTCTAACGCAGTGTTCCCATATTGCCAGTACCTGCATCGCTTCCCAGCCTATCTGCAACAACTGGATATGGAAAGTAATGGTAAAGGGACAGATCGAGAAGGTAATGCAGTCGATTACGACACGGGCATAACAGTGTGGGGGGAACCCGGTACCAATGGACAACATGCTTTTTACCAATTGATCCACCAAGGCACACGCATGATTCCGGCGGATTTCCTTGCACCACTGCATAGCCAAGCTCCGCTCAGTGAGCATCACGCCATTTTGCTGGCCAACTGTTTTGCCCAAACTGAAGCACTGATGGTGGGCAAAACTTCGGCAGAAGCACGTATTGAATTAGTTGCTCAAGGTATGCAAGGTGTAGCATTGGAAGCACTGCTCCCGCACAAGGTATTTGCTGGCAACAAACCTACCAACACCCTACTGTTTGATAAGCTAGACGCGCATACATTAGGCAAGTTGATTGCGCTGTATGAACACAAAGTATTCGTGCAAAGCGTGGTTTGGAATATCAATCCGTTCGACCAATGGGGCGTGGAATTAGGCAAACAATTGGCAGGAAAAATCTTGCCTGAATTGTTGAACAACACACCCGCAGTCACACCGCATGATGCTTCAACCAGCGGACTTATTCAGTATTATCAAAAAAATCACTAATACCCATGCAGTTTGACACGATAGATACTGCGGAAAAACATCTACGCGATATTTTGACGCTGGCGATTCGGCATGAGCTACCGCAGTCAGCGTTAGTTGTATTCGACACCCGCTCAGATCTCGCTATCACTCTCACAGCCGCCTATCGGCGCTGCTTGCCGACTGCTGTATTTATTGACTTTGACGCAGTAACTCCCGAAGCTATTTTTGCGGAATTCGCCAAACTTGCCCCCTCTGATTTAGTGGTACTCATCCAATCAACCAACTTTCGTCTTGAAGCATTTCGCATCCGCGTTGAGCTTTTTAAAAGATCATTCAAGGTGATTGAACATCCACATCTTGGCCGCATGCAAAGTGAGCAAGCGGATTACTACATTGAGTCACTAGCCTATGACTCTGTGTATTTCCGAAGTGTAGGCAACGCGCTTAAAGCACGCATCGATCAAGCAAAGTATGGGGAAATTGGTAGCGGCGGAGAATGCTTGGTGTTTGCTTCTCCATTCGAATCTGCCAAATTAAACGTCGGCGACTATAGTGAAATGAACAATGTGGGCGGTCAATTTCCCATCGGAGAAGTGTTTACCGAGGCTCAAGATTTAGAAGCCGTGAACGGACGCGTGCGCATCTTTGCGTTTGGTGACACCTCATTCTCCACCAATAAACCAGACCAACCCATTACGCTAGTAATCAGCAAAGGCCGAGTCACCGATGCTATCAATTCCACGCCAGAGTTTGACCAAGTGCTCACCAATATCCGCGCTGACGAAGGTGAAGTTTGGCTGCGCGAACTCGGCTTCGGCTTAAACCGTGCCTTCACACAAGACAAAATCGTCCGCGATATTGGTACTTACGAACGCATGTGCGGCATACATCTTTCGCTAGGTGCTAAACATGGCATTTACAACAAATCTCATATTCGGCGTGCAACCGCAAGACATCATGTAGACGTGTTTGCCGTCACTGAATTTGTTAGACTGGACAATGAAATCGTTTTTTGCAGTGGAGCGTGGCAAGTTGGTTCACTGCCACACGATTCGTAGAAAAATGTTTTACCTCCGAATAGACTGGTAAGTGGTATTTAAGTGAGCCGAGAATTTAAGAACAGCCAACTTGGTTTTGGGAAGGGCATGATATGAATACCAAAGAGCTACGCGACGAAACTCGATTCAGTATGAGCCAAAAGCCCAAGGGCATGTTGTTTTTACACGTTCGGGGTGAATGTCTGCCTATTCTTTCTATACGAGACATTTCGCAAGCTGGGATAAGCGTATTGATTGATTACGAAGTTAGCAAAGGCGATCACGTCGATATTGAATACAAAGATCGTGATAACGAAGTCAAAGTATCAGGTATCGTTGTTTGGCGGAAGCAAGTTGAAAATACCTCAAATGAACCTGTAGGTGTCTCTAAAAATCTATTGGGTATCAGTATGTTTAACCCAAATATTTTGCTGAGCTTTATGTTGATTGAGTAAAATTGAACGCTGGACAATTTATACCGGAATGACAGGTTTGGGTTGCTCCAAAACTTTCAAGTAAACTTCACGATAAGCCTCCGCGCTCGTCGACCAACTAAAATCTTTTGCCATACAATTTTTACACAAGGCTTGCCATTTAGGTTTGTCATGATAAAGACTCACAGCGCGTTGTATCGTGTCGAATAAATTTTGCGCAGTCATGCCACTGAATGAAAAGCCACTTGCCATGCGTGCCTTTAGAGTAGCGTTGGTGTAGTTCACCACTGAATCTGCAAGCCCACCGGTAGCATGCACGATAGGTGGTGTGCCATAGCGCTGGCTATACATTTGATTCAAGCCGCAAGGCTCAAAACGGGATGGCATCACAAACATATCTGCCCCGGCCTCAATGAGGTGTGAAAGTGGCTCGCTGTAACCGATATGCGCCGCAATCTGGTTTGGATACTTGTGTGATAAATCTGCAGCAGACTGTTGCAGTGCTACATCGCCACTCCCCAGCATTGCCAGTTGCACGGGCAATGCTGCAAGTTGCGGTGCAATCTCCAGCAGTAAATCTAAGCCCTTTTGATGGGTAAAACGGCTAATCACACCAAGTAACGGCACAGCAGGGTCAACCTTTAATCGCATTCTGTATTGCAGCAAAGCTTTATTCGCGACCTTACCGGACATGTCGCGAATATGGTAAGTTTTCCCTAGCAACTTATCAGTTGAAGGATTCCATTCATCGGTATCAATACCATTAAGAATGCCAGTCAGGTCGTCACTGCGTGTCGTCAATAAGCCTTGCATACCAAAACCTAATTCTTCCTGCTGAATTTCCTTGGCATAAGTTGGACTGACAGTGGTGATGTGATTCGTGTAAAAAAGCCCAGCCTTCAAAAATGATAAGCTGCCATAAAACTCCGCTCCACCAATGTCGAAACATGACGCTGGCAAATGCAAATCCGCTACAGTCTTCGCTGGGAAGATACCCTGAAATGCCAAGTTATGAACCGTCATGATGCTCGGTACTGCGCCAGTTGCAAACTTTAAATAGGCAGGTGTAAGGCCTGTCTGCCAATCGTTGCAATGTACCAAATCTGGATGCCAGTCGAGCGGGGATTCATCACTACCCAGCACTGCGCCTATTTTAGAAAGTAATCCAAAACGTAACGCGTTATCTGGCCAATCTTGTCCCTGTTCATTTTGATAAGGGCCGCCTTCGCGTTGATATAAATTGGGGCAATCCACCACCAACAATGGCAAGTCATTCGCCATTTTCCCTGACAATATTCTTGCGCTGGGGAAGCCGGGTAAATTATTAAAAGTAGCGACCACGTTGAATTCGCCCAGCTTAGCCATCACTTGTAGGTAGCCCGGTATCAGTACCCGCACATCGACCCCGATAGCCCGCAATGCAGCTGGTAATGCACCGCTAACATCCGCCAGACCACCCGTCTTTATTAAAGGGACGACTTCTGAAGTCGCAAATAAAACTTTCAATTCGGCCATTTCAAATTTCCTGATGAGCGCTACAGCCCGTAAGCAATATCAAAAATAAAGTAAGAGTAATACAGCATCATGTGATTTACATCCAACGCATCATACCCATTTCAAATCGACGCGTAAGCATGTCTTGATGCGGATAAGCACGTACCCGATATTCTAACTTGCCACATTGTTCCGGTTGCATTTCTAAAGCAAAAATATGCTCACCGGATGGTGTTGTCGTGCCTGAAGGTACAAAGGGATAGTGTTTAGTATTTTGTAACTTCTCGCGTTTGGTAGCCAAACCCAGCAACATTTCGACTATCACATCACTCGGTGTCAAACCTTTTAACTGAACTGCCACTTCAAGGCGTAGCGTATCACCATAGTTGATATCTGCTTGGGGGTCATCCAATCGACGTATCGTTACACTAGTCCATGCACTGAGAATTCGCGCTTTCCATTTAGCAACTGAATGCGAATTTTCAAAATCATTTTGTTTATACAATCGATGCTGTTGGCTGGCAGGCAAATAACATTTCGCCAAGTATTCGCCCACCATACGCTTGGAGTTAAAGCGCGGCATGATGGTTGCCATCGAGCGTTTAGACATCCTCACCCAATTGGGTGAAAAGCCCATTTTGCCGTGATCGTAATAAAGCGGGATAACCTGATCTTGCAGCAGTTCATACAGTGTCGTGGTTTCTTCGCGAGTGCGTATTTCTTCGCTCAGTAATTCAGAAACAGGCTTGATAGCCCAGCCGTTCTCGCCGTCATAACTTTCGCCCCACCAACCGTCTAACACTGATAAGTTGATGGTGCCATTCATGCCTGCTTTCATGCCAGATGTTCCACTCGCCTCTAGCGGGAACAGCGGGTTGTTCAACCACACATCAACCCCTGCAACCAATTTACGCGCCAAGGCTAAATCATAGCCTTCTACGATTAACACTTTGCCAACGAACTCGGACATCTTGGAGATTTGTGTGATGCGGCGAATCAAATCCTGACCGGGAATGTCAGCCGGATGCGCCTTACCGGAAAAGATAAACACGGCGGGACGCTCCGGGTTGTTCAGAATTTCGCGCAACCAATCCAAATCACCAAACAGCATAGTGGCGCGTTTATAGGTAGCGAAACGACGAGCGAAACCTATCGTCAAAATGTTCGGATTTTCCGGATTAACATATTTAAGCAAGCGATCCAAATGTGCTTCAGAACCATGGTTACGAAAATGCTGAGAACTAACGCGATCTCGCACCATGTTCAACATTTTTGACTTGAGTGATTGACGCACGCTCCAATACAAATGGTCTGGAATCGCGTCTACCCGTTGCCAGAACGCCACATCATTCATCCGTGCATTCCAATCCGTACCCAGATGTCGCTCTAACACCTCTACCCATTCACTCGCCAAAAAAGTCGGTGCATGAACGCCATTGGTGACGTAACTCATGGGGTTTTCATCGGGTTCGATTTCCGGCCACATCGCACCGCAAATCACTGAGGATACATCGCCATGTATGCGTGACACGCCATTACTGAAACGTGAGCCACGTATTGCCAAAGCTGTCATATTAAAGTCAGCACTACCGTTATTGCGACCCAGGGCAATAAAATCATCACGTTTTAAATTCAACTCAGGATAGTATTTGTCAAAATAATCCGACATCATTTCTTGAGTGAAGTGATCATGACCTGCCGGAACGGGGGTATGCGTGGTAAAAATTGTATTGGCAGCAATATTTTCCAATGCGGCTGCAAAATCCAATTTATCGTTTATGATTTTTTGACGGATACGTTCCAACAATAAGAATGCTGCATGGCCTTCATTGATGTGCCACACCGTTGGTTTCAAGCCCAGCACTTGTAAAGCACGCACGCCGCCTATTCCTAAAACAATTTCCTGCTCGATACGCATTACCTTATCGCCGCCATATAAACGGTGCGTGATGTCTCTGTCGTGCTGATTGTTACTGGATAAATCGGTGTCCAATAAATACAACGTAATGTGGCCAATTCTGGCTTGCCAGATTTTTATGTTCAACTTTCGTCCCGGAAAATCTACCCAAGTGTAAGCCTCCGAACCATCTGCCAGTTTGGCGGGCATGATGGGCAAATCATCAAAATCGGAATCCGTGTTGCTCGCAATTTGATTGCCATCACCGTCTATGGTTTGATGAAAATAGCCCTGACGATATAACAAGCCCATGCCGATAAATGGCAAGCGCAAATCACTAGCCGCCTTGCAATGATCGCCCGCCAAAATGCCCAGCCCACCGGAATAAATCGGGAAACTTTCATGAAATCCAAACTCCGCACAGAAGTATGCAATCAGGTCATCTTTACGCAGCCAATCCGCGCCGCCTGCTGGCAAACGATGATTGTGATAGGTGTCATAAGCCGCAAGGACACGATTAAAGTTACCAATAAATACTTGATCGTCTGCAGCTTCCAGCAGGCGTTGCTGATCAACACGCTTCAAAAATGCCTTAGGGCTTTGCCCCGTTGCTTTCCACAAGCCAGGGTGCAAACGGGCAAACAACGCACGGGTTGGCCTATCCCAGCTGTACCAAAGATTATTGGCCAACTCTTCCAAGCGCGCTAAACGTGCTGGAATTTTAGGGCGGACTTGTAAGATATAAGCAGTACTATTTTCCATGTCTGCAATACTCATCAATGGTTAGGACATTGTTCCTGAGCAAAAATTATAGCGCATCACCCTCAATTAAACTGGCTTGTTTAGTCGCGCGCCGCGAATAAAGCCGCGCCATACAACGCCGCTTTATCATTCAAAATGACTTTCACAGGCATCGCTTCCAGCAGTGGACGCATCCGCCCTTTGTTGAAAAAAGCCTTTAAGAAAATTCCATTCTGCAGTCGAGATAAAATTTTCGGCGCAATGCCACCGCCCAAATACACCCCGCCACGGCTCATCATCTTGAGTGCCATATTGCCAGCCTCTGCGCCATAAAGTTGCAAAAACCAATCCAAGGTTTCTACACACAATTCATCGCGTTCCGACATTGCTGCATTGGCAATCGCCGCTGCCACATCACCTTTTTCCATCTCATCATTCAACCATGCTGGGACGGTGGCATGATGGTAATGACACATAAACTCATACAGAGCGACGATACCCATGCCTGACACAATGCGCTCCCAACTCACATGCTCATAACGCTGTTGTAAATATTTGAGCAATGCAAACTCGCGGTCATCACTGGCGGTAAAGCTGGTGTGCCCGCCTTCTGTTGCAAAGGGTTGATGCGCATGACCATCCCAATACAACCCCGCCTCACCCAAGCCTGTCCCTGCCGCAATCACAGCCTGATTGCCCATTGCGTTGGCTGCGCCTTCATGCAAAGTCAATAAATCCGTTGCACCCAGCGCAGGCAAGCCACACGCTGTCGCTTCCAAATCATTGAGCAACACGCATCGCGCAAAACCAAATTGACGTTGCAACGTATCCGCATCAATACGCCAAGGCAAGTTAGTAGTCTGCACCACCCTGCCCTGCACCGGTCCAGCAATGCCGAAACCCGCGCGGCTAGGGATGTCCGAGCCATGCAAAAAATCAGCAACCAATTCATCAAAGGTCGGATAATTTTGGCTGGGGTAACTCACTTCACGCACGGTATTTAACTGCGTACCGCTAACCTCAATGATCGCAAGACGCGTCTTTGTACCGCCGATGTCGCCGCTTAAAACTGTGTTTTTCGTTTGCATGTTTTACTCCTTACTCATTCTTGATAACTGGTAACAGACTGATATCAGTTCACTTCATTTTTTCACCGCACTTCCCAACCCTCAACATCACCCTTCACCACCACAAACAACGGATGCGGCTCTGGCTGTTTCACTTCAACGATGCCCTGCCACGCTGCGGCATCACGCACTGCCAGCTTGGTGCGCAAATGTGCCAACTCATAATTCATTTGTCCGTTAGTCACGGCAATGCTCACGCCCTCCGCACACTGCCCGATTTTGCTGGCATTAAAGTGATAGCCGCGCCGTGTGGCCTCATGTTGCACCTCATGCAGATAGGCTGCAATCGCACCTTGCGCATCGGCCTGACTATAAAACCGCGTCAACTGCGGATGATGGCGATAACCCTTAGTCAAACCCGCCAGCACTTTCTGCGCTAACAACCCTTCGCGCCACAACGCCACCAAACCCTTGGCATCCAGATAACGCGGATGGAGTGACCACAGCCTCATGCAGATGAACTCCTTTTATTTGTGAAACAGATCACTACGAACATTTTTTATATTGAATAACATACGCAGTCTATTCTAGCCTTCAACTTTGTTTCGACACGTTTGCTTCCTCCCCGCGCTAGAATGACCACCCTTCTAGGCCAGCCGCCAAATTTTCAGGATCACCTCATGATTGAAGAACGCTTAGTCAACATCGAAACAAAAATCACTTTTCAGGAAGACTTAATCGAGGAACTGAACAAAACCGTCTATCAACAACAGCAAAAGTTGGATCGACTTGAAGCCATTTGTACAACACTTTCAAGACACATCCAATCGCTGGCTGAAGCAGGCAATGAAGGCAAGTCTGCGAATGAAAGACCGCCGCATTACTAGACGGACTGCCGCCTGAATAGCGCGCTATGTCGTTATGGCTTGTTCACGCCGACGACCTCTGCTCAATGCACCGAGTTACTGCCGTCCCGCACCACCTCGGAGGCGAACACCTGCTCGGCATCCACCTTGTCGAAGCGATATAGCTGGTTGCAAAACTCGCAAGTCACCTCCGCCTCACCCTGCTCGGACAACACTGACTGCACCTCGTCCCAGCCCAACATTGTCAGCATGCGCCCCACCTTTGCGCGTG